>JAIXWP010000147.1 GCA_027491215.1 Flavobacteriales bacterium
AAAGTACCAGACTTTGAAACGATACCCACTGGACCTGGTTTGAATACGAAGCCTGGCATGATACCAACTTTCGCTTCACCAGCAGTGATAACGCCTGGACAGTTAGGACCGATAAGACGCACATCGCGATCTTTTACATATTCTTTCGCTTTCAACATATCAGCTACAGGGATACCCTCCGTGATAGTGATGATAACTTTGATACCTGCTTCAGCAGCTTCCATGATTGCATCAGCTGCAAAAGCTGGTGGAACGAAAATGATACTTACATCAGCACCAGCTTGCGCTACTGCATCAGCAACAGTATTGAATACCGGACGGTCGAGGTGCGTTTGGCCACCTTTTCCTGGTGTGACACCACCAACAACGTTGGTTCCGAATGCGATCATTTGTTCAGCGTGGAATGTTCCTTCGCTTCCTGTGAAGCCTTGAACAATTACTTTTGAATCTTTTCCTACCAGTACACCCATGGAATTATAAAATTTTGCCGCGAAAATAAGCGAACTTTGCCGCCGTGAATCATAATTCTACAGAAACAATATGCGCTTTATCCACACCACCGGGGGTGGGGGGTATCGCAGTGATACGTATATCAGGCTTTGAGGCTCTTGATATAGCGGAAAAACTTTTTTCAAAAAAAATTGACACAGCTCCAAGTCATAAGGCACTTCATGGCTGGATTATGGACGGGGATGAGCGTGTTGATGAGGTGGTGCTTACCGTTTTTAGGGCTCCTCGCTCGTTTACAGGCGAAATGACCGTTGAAATCACTTGTCATGGTTCCATTTATATCCAGCAACGTATCATAGAGCTATTGCTTCGCAATGGTGCTAAGATGGCGGGTCCCGGAGAATTCACTATGCGCGCCTATCTGAATGGACGCATGGACTTGAGCCAAGCAGAAGCCGTTGGAGATTTGATTGCTGCTGAATCATCTGCGGCTCACAAGCAAGCCATTCACCAAATGCGTGGTGGTTTTTCTAAGGAAATCAATGATCTCAGAGAAAAGCTCATTCACTTCGCATCGATGGTAGAACTCGAATTGGATTTCGCTGAAGAAGATGTAGAATTTGCAAATCGCGATCAACTTACACGTTTGATCGCCGAGATCAAAAGTGTGGTGGATAAACTTCGTACCTCATTCAAATTGGGAAATGCCATTAAGAATGGGGTACCCGTTGCAATTGTTGGAGCTCCGAATATGGGTAAATCAACTTTGTTAAATGCCTTGCTAAACGAAGATCGCGCGATAGTATCGGATATTGCTGGTACTACCAGAGATACCGTTGAGGATAGTATTACCCTTGGCGGCATGCGTTTTAAATTCATTGATACTGCGGGCATTCGTGATACAACAGACACTATCGAGCAACTTGGTATTGAGCGCAGTATGGCAAAAGTGGGTGAGGCAAGTATTGTGTTGATACTCTTTGACGCATCCTTCGAGGATATTGATGAAGTAAAAGCTTTTATCCAAAAAGTAAAATCATCTGTTCAGCAAGGAGCTCAAGTAGTACTGGTTGCAAATAAAAAAGACAAGACACAGCGAAAGGAAAATGATATAGCAGCGCTGCTTTCATCCAATGACGATCTCGTATTGATAAGTGCAAAAGAAGGAATAGGAGTAGAGCAGCTCAAAGAGAAACTTCAATCATATGTGAGTAAAGGTGCTGTGGAAAGTGGTGATACGATTGTAACAAATATTCGACATTACGAGGCGCTGACCCTTGCTGCTCATGCCTTAATGGATGTTCAAATTGGATTGGAAAATCAAGTAACAGGGGATTTTTTGGCAGTTGATATTCGAAAATCGCTCTTCCACCTCAGTGACATCTTAGGACAAATCAACGCAGACGATCTCCTCAATTCCATCTTCTCCAAATTCTGCATCGGGAAGTAACTCGCCTTCGGCGAGTTGTCTGGTACCTTCGGTGCTTGGTACTTCGTGACTGGTAGTCGCTTCGCTCCTGACGGGTTCTACTTCGCAGAGACTCCTACTTGGGATGTTGCTGTCCCGTCATTTTGCTTTCTTCTGTCTCACTAGTCGCTACTCTAGTCACAAAGTTTGTCATTTGTCATTTGTCACTTGTCATTTGTCATTGAACGACTCTTCCTTTCCGCACGGAATACAAATAAAACGACTCGACTTTCTCTCGGGCCCATGGGGTTTTACGGAGAAATTTTAGACTGGAGTTGATGCTAGGATTGCTTTTGAAACAATTGATAGGAACCTCGAAAGCTAAGATATCCCAGCCATACGCTTCTACTAATCGTGTGACAATTTGCTCGAGAGTGATGCCGTGAAGTGGATTGTTCTTTTGTTCCATCAATCAATTATTTCTGAAGCCAGGACTTAAATGTTTTTTGTAAAAAAGGCAAGAGCACAAATACCATCAATGGCACCAAAATGCCTGTCAACACTAGCGTTCTGAGCAAAGGATGGAGAGTGGCTAAAAAATCACCCATGAAGAAAAACAAAAGATTAATAGAAGGGTATATAGCGAGCCAAATCAACACGGCTGTCTTCCACTTTGCTGGAGGTTTCATGCCGCAAAGATAATGGGATTACTTCTTTACAACTCGCTGCATCGACTCTCCAACTTGAACATTATAAACTCCCGCAGCAAAATCTTGAAGCGAAATGTTTGTGTTTTGAGCAGTAAGAATAGACTGATAAACGATTTGCCCCATTGGATTGTAAATTCTCACTGGCTGACCGAATGTTTGTTCGGCCAAGCGAATTTGAATCTGATCGTTAGCAGGGTTCGGAAATACATTGAATGAAGAAGTACTTTCTTCGTTTACATTACTTATTTCATCTGTATAGACTCGTACATAATCAACTTCCATCTCGGCAGGGAAAGGAGTAGTGTTGTCAGGATATCCAGGCCAGTTGCCTCCAACAGCTACATTGAGCAGGAAGAAAAATGGGTTAGTGAAAATCTGCTCGCTGTTATTAGCTGGGCTGAAAGTGTAGGTGTAATAGATTACCTCATCTACATAAAAACGTAGTTTTTCGGAATCCCAGATCACACCGTATTTGTGGAATTCAGTGGCATCAATTGGTCTTGCAGCCCCTACATAGGAATGACTGCCATTGTTGTTCCAGTGAACGGTGCCATGCGTTTGATTTTCATTATTGACATGCTCCATCACATCTATCTCACCACACTGAGGCCAACCAACTGTTTCGAAGTTGGCGCCAAGAAGCCAGAATGCAGGCCATATACCTTGACCGTATGGAACTTTAATTCGGGACTCAACACGTCCATACATGAATTCATACTTATCATTTGTAATAAGACGAGCAGATGTGTAGTTTGAATTTTGAATGTTTTCGTTACGAGCAGTGATTTTCAATGTACCATCACTCACTTCAATATTTGAGTTGGAATTGGTGTAGTACTGCCATTCATTATTTCCCCAACCGCCAGCACCAATCTGTGCTGTCCAAGTTTGTGTGTCTAGGCTATTGCCATCGAATTCATCAGACCATTCAAGTGTCCAATCATCTTCAACAACAAGCTCACAAGCAGCACAGCTTCCAAAACAATAAACATCAAGAACTACGTCTTGACTTATAGTAAGAACACGATTGGTAAATTGTCCAACCGTTACTGTGCATGATGAGTATGGAGGGAGGTCCTCTTGTCCTGTCCAATTATCAAAAGAGAACTTATACTCGTAGTTACCCGCGTTGAGATTGATAGTGCGTTCCCAAATACCGTCACCATTAGCGTCGCTCATAGGAGCGCAGTTTCCACACCAATTATTGAAGGTGCCGTTGACCTCTGGTGTAGTGAACAATTCAACACCATTCATATCTACTCTGAAGGTGACACTAAATGCAAAATTGAGCATTGGAAGTGTGAGGAGAAGAATGATAAAAGAGAACTTTTTGGTCATCTTGTGGGTTTGTTTATTAATACGAAGGTACTAATTGTATTTTTTACAATAAGTATTTTTCTTCACTTTTAATGAAAGAAGATTGTCTTTTTTAGATTATCTTTTTGTTTACCAAAGAGAAGTATTACTTTCGAAACAACTTAACTATGTTTTTAGATGGCAACAAATGATGCGAGAGACTTGAATCTGAACATCGATAAGGAGGCGCTTCGTCCACTTTATGAGGTGAAACCAGCAAGGGTGTGGATGGCTTATATCACAGAATGGGTTGTTATACTAACAACCATGATTCTTTGTTGGAATTATTTCAATGTCTTCACATATATCGCAGCTGTAATAATTATTGGATCTAGGATGCACGCGTTGGCTTGTGTAATGCATGACGCTGCACATTTTCGTTTTTTGAAAAATAGGAAATGGAGTGACTTAGTCACAGATGTTTTTGTTTGTTTTCCTATGCTTGTGAATGTGGATGGCTATCGCCGCAATCACTTAGGGCATCACCAACATTTGAATACTGATGAAGATCCAGACTGGGTT
Organism: Flavobacteriales bacterium; assembly: GCA_027491215.1. Taxonomy (GTDB): domain Bacteria; phylum Bacteroidota; class Bacteroidia; order Flavobacteriales_D; family Sanyastnellaceae; genus JAIXWP01. Next base: position 4,447 of record JAIXWP010000147.1, read on the forward strand.
GCAAAGCTTGGTCGCCCAGCATTTGAACACCCTCAAACAAAAGGTCAATTCTTAGGAAGATTGTTTTTATATCTTGTCGGATATCAAGGTATTGCTGATTTGAGATGGATGACGAAGCGAGTAAGTAAGGACAAGAAAACACCAGAACAAAGACGACAAATGCAGGTATTTTACTTGTTGCTAATTGTCTGTTTAACTGTTTTCGGTGGATGGAAATTCTACTTAATTTTTTGGGTAGTTCCATTCTTCACATCATTCATGATGTTTCAATACATCAGAAGTTTTGCAGAGCACTTTGGAGATTTGGAATACACTAATTTGTTAACCTCAACTCGTTCTGTGAAGCCCTATTTGCTAGAGCGCCTTATAGTTGCGCCCTATAACATTAGCTATCACTTAGAACATCATTTGTATCCAGGGGTTCCATTTTACCATCTTCCAAAACTGCGCAAGGTGTTGGAGCAAGATGAAAATTACAAAGCCCAAGCTCATTACTCGAGAGGGTATTTTGTTGGACTATTAAATGAACTTTAATTATTTTTTAGAGGAAATAGTGTGTCTCCTATTCTTTGAATAATCATCTGAATGATGCGCTTATTCAAGTCGGCGCTAGCCTCTGAATAGATGGCAAACTCTTCTTCGGTAAAAAGTCCAACTACAATTCCAATCAACTGATTTTTAAAATTCGTTTGAGAATGAACGAATGGTTTTATCTCGCGGATATATTCTTCCTTGGTCGCGACACGCGCGAGTATAGATAAAAAATTGGGTTGTAATTTCACATAGGCCATGATTAGATCATGCTGAAATTTGATGATGGGCCTAAGTGTATCGTTTTGAAATTTCTCTTCAAATGATATCTCCTCTTTCTGGGGAATATCAATAAATGGTCTTAAAGCATTCAGCGCTTCCTTCTTCCTGGTAGTCATTGTTCTCGTGATGAATGAATTAATCAGAAAGCAGTTTGGAACTGAAAATGTTCATTTGCAAAATGAAAGACCAGCCTATTTGAGATGTCTACGATCCCAAATATTGTATTTGGCAATACACCAAATCGCTCTAACGCCATCTTTCCAACCGATTTTTTTACCTTCAGCGTATGTTCTTCCGTAATAGGATATACCAACTTCATATATTCTAATCTCCGGTATGCGAGCAAGCTTTGCAGTTAGTTCAGGTTCAAATCCAAATCTTTTTTCTTTCAGTAAAAGACTTTTTGCAATGCTGGATCTTACCATTTTGTAACATGTTTCCATGTCAGTGAGGTTGAGATTTGTAAGAGCATTGCTAATAAAGGTGAGGAATTGATTTCCGATCGAGTGCCAAAAGAAAAGGATGCGATGCGCTTCTGATCCACGGAAACGAGAACCATAAACTACATCAGCATCTGCATAGTGAACAGTGCTGATCATTCGATTAAACTCCTCCGGATCATATTCCAAATCGGCATCTTGAACAATCAAATAATCACCTGTTGCAAGTTCGATAGCCTTGTGAATGGCAGCCCCTTTACCTTGGTTTTTTGGTTGTGAAAAAAACGTGATAGGAAATTCGGGGTTAGCTGTTTTGTAGCGTTCTATGGCGCCCGCTGTATCATCTGACGAAGCATCGTTTACGATGATGACTTCTTTTTGAACATTGTCAACAAGCTTCACTGCTTTGACTTTATTCAAAATCAAGTGAATCGTTTTTTCTTCGTTGTAAGCGGGAATAAGGATAGAAAGCTTCTGCAAGGTGATGGTCTTTTAAAAGGAGGACAAAGATATGTTATTCATGTTGGTAAAAGAATATATTCCTGCATAGTGATATTGTGATATGCAAGATGAATATCAGTATTTTGGCTCCGTTAAACCATAATTAAAACCTTTATGAAAAAAACAATTCTAGCGTTAGGATTGGTATATGCTCTTATTGGATGTAAGAGAGATACCGCAGAAGAGATGAATGAACAAGTGTTGGGGAGTGCATTAACGGAGAGGGTTGAGCGAGTGACGCTTCCTGAGTCGCCGCTTTCTAAGCAAGACGTTGATCAAGCATTAAAAACATTTCTTGAAAGAGAACATGATTTTCATTGGCATTGGGCCAAACCAGAAGTGATTTGGAGCGCCGCTCATTACGGTGATTCGACGGTTGCTATAGGCTACACTATTAATGGAGTGAAGTCTATTGATGAAATCAGCCATACGATTAATTTAAAAGAAGGCAAATGGAAAACTACCCACGACGCCCTTATTGATCTTATCGTAAAAATGGCATCTGAAAGTGCAGGTCGTTCGATTGAATGGAAAGAAATCATGATCGAGGATGATGAATTTTTGCCTATCCTAACTATTAAGATGGTAGATCGAAATGTCATTGAACGCTTGATGAATTTAGAGAATGTTCGTTATATCGAACCTCTTGATTTTAGATTGGTAGAACAAGAAGAAATCGACAGTCGTTCCTCTTCTGGTTGCAGTCCATCCACTTATGGAATGAACAGCGCTGACTACACATGGACCACTCCAAACTGTTATATTCCTTGGAACTTCAATAACATGAATATTCCATCTGCATGGAGTAGCGTTCAAGGTCAAGGTATCACCGTTGGTGTAATCGATGCCGGCATTAGCTCTTCACAGGCGTTATTAAATGGTAGTTTTAATAATGGAGATTCAAACGTAGGTCGCGTTCGCTCATTAGCATATTCGTTAGGTACCTCAGCTTATACTACTTGCTCTCACGGAACAGCAATGTCAGGCTTGGCAGTGGGTCCACGAAACAATGTTGGAGCTACCACTGGTGTTGCTTACAAATCGAATTTGAATTTTGTTCGTGCATGCAATGATGTGGTGTTGGACGCTTCAGCAGAACGCACTGGTGTAAAGAATGCACTAGTTTATTTGGGAAATATTGCTGACGTTCGTGTAATCAGCATGTCTATTGGAACTCCATTTGGAAGCAGTGTGTTATTGGATGGAGTTAACTATGCTCACAACAAAGGTAAAATGGTAATGGCTGCTGCTGGTACAAGCTTTAGCTGGACATCATGGTGGGGTGTGATTTATCCTGCTGCCTATTCGAATTGTGTTGCGGTTACAGGAGTGAATGAGAACAGTCAAACATGTTCAGATTGCCACGATGGAGGAGAGGTTGACTTTACGGTTATTATGGAGAGAAGTGCAAACGACAGTCGTAATAGTGTAAGCTTGCCACAGAGTGGTTCAACATTGACCTACATCGGAGGAAGCTCTGCAGCTACTGCGACAGCAGCTGGTATCGCATCCTTAGTATGGTCAGTAGATCCATCAATGACGCGCAGTCAAGTATTGAATTTGTTGACGATTACTTCTCAAAACTATCCGAATCAAAATGGTTCGAAAGGTTGGGGAAATCTCAACGCCGCCGCCGCAGTTAATGCCGCAGTGAATTTGTAAGATCATTCTCAAAAAAAATCCCCATCAACGATGGGGATTTTTTTTGTTCAAATTTTTTTGTTCTTAGTTCTTGGATCCGAGTTCTCTATTCTCAATTCTCGAATCTCCTTGTCATTTTTTCTCGGCGAAGCCGAGATCATTTGTCTCCCTTCGCTATACTACGCTAACGCTACATAACGCTCTGGGCGGCGCTTGTCATTTGTCCCTTGTCCCTTGTCATTTGTCTCCCTTCGCTATACTACGCTAACGCTACATAACGCTCAGGGCGGAGCTTGTCATTTGTCATTTGTCATTTGTCCCTTGTCATTTGTCATTTGTCATTTGTCCCTTGTCTCTGATTCTACGTTCCACAATAGGTCACATATTGCTGATCGTGTTGCGGCGGAACGCGCATCAGGGGACGATACAATAGATTGAACTCATAAGGTTTTGAAGTAGCATTCAATAGTTCATAGAAGGGTTGATAATTGCCCGATTCAGCCATATCCAGCGCATACTCAACAGCGTGATTTCTTGGTATAAACACAGGGTTCGATTTTTTCATCAGCTCATGAGCTAATGTTCTTCCACCTGCTTGATTTTCGCATGCGGATTCCCAACGTTGATACCAATCTGGATTTGCTATTTTAATAGAAGGCGAGTCTTCTAATATAGAATCATTCACTAACGAATAGAAGGTGTCGGTATAGTCCATTTCATTTTTCTCCATCCATTGAAGCAAGGATGAGAGTATTTCTTTATTGGCCACTGATACTCCCGAAAGTCCAATTTTTCCGAGCATCATTTCAAAGTACTTATCGATGAAGCGAGGCTCAAATTCATTTAAAACTTCTTGCGCAATTGCGATGGCTTTTTCTTGTTGATCGTCTATGAGTGGGAGTAAAGCTCCAGCGAGTACACTCACATTCCAATGCGCAATAAATGGTTGGTTTTCGAAAGCATATCTGCCATTGGTGTCGATGGAACTAAAGACTGTTTTTGGATGATAGGCATTCATGAATGCGCATGGGCCGTAGTCATACGTTTCACAAGCCAGTCCCACATTGTCGGTGTTCATCACACCATGAATGAATCCAACACGCAGCCATTCGAGCACTAAATCAGTTTGTTTTTCTAAAATGGCTCGAAGTAGTTCAATCGCAGGGTTCTCAGCATTTGCTATCGAAGGGTAGTGCCTTTCGATGGTATATGCAGCGAGCGCTTTAAGGTCTTCACCACTGCCGAATTGCCGAGCATATTCAAACGTTCCAACGCGAATATGACTCGACATGACTCTTGTAAGAACAGCGCCTGAATGAACATGCTGGCGATAAACGGGGTCAGCAGTGGAGATGACAGCAAGGCTTCGTGATGTTGGGATACCTAAATGATGCATCGCTTCGCTAATGATATATTCGCGTAGCATGGATCGCAAGGTTGCTCTACCATCACCTCTTCGAGAATAAGGTGTCTGACCAGCACCCTTGAGTTGAATATCGACTCTTTTACCATTCGAATTAAGCACTTCTCCAAGTAGAATGGCTCTACCATCTCCTAACATAGTGAAGTGACCAAATTGATGCCCGGCATAAGCTTGAGCAATAGGGTCGCTTCCATTAGGAATCAAATTTCCTGATAGCTCTTCTGCAATGCGCTTGTTATCTCCAATAAGAAATGCTAGTCCAAGTTCTTTGGCAAGAGATTCGTTAAAAACAGCAACCTGTGGTGCTGAGATGGGAGTTGGAAGTTGTTTTTTATAAAATGAAAATGGCAATTTGATATAGGTGTTATCAAATTGCCATGACTTATTTTTTTCTATTGACATCGACTTCGAAATTACAAGAAAAATCTCCTGCGTCTTTCGCTGTTTGATGGAATAATTGCTAAATGATTAAAACGATCAACGCCTTGTTCATCGCTTTCTTTCAAAGGGCTCGAACTATGCGTCAAATAAGGCTGAGGACCTTCGAGATTTAGTTTTCTCGGAGCTTTGATCTCAGCTGTTTTTTTCTTTTTTGTAAAACGAGGCTTCCATTCACCTTTGCTAGCGCTTGATTTCACAAGCACCGATTCTGCAACCTTGCGAATTGCAATGGCCTGCTGGGCACTCAATTTTGATTCGAATGTTACATCCAAAGGATGGACACCGAAAAAGGCATTTGCGAAAGTAATAGCAGCAGCGTAAGTCCCAGCAAGCGAAGGGTGACTTCCATCTTCGCTATACAACTCGATTTCGGGATGAGTTTTTCTTATGGCTTTCCAAACGTCACCAACGGGAACTAATTTTCCTTTCAGACTATCCGCAAGCATGGAGTAGCGCTTTGATAACAAGCTGTCCATACCCTCGTAGGTTGCTACAGCCGGCCAGGCAACACCATTTTGAGCATCTCCATTTTTACGCCCCCATGTTCTATAAAAAAACAATTTTGCGTTCGGACTACTTCTTTTGATAGAATCGACTAGTACTTGAAGGTGTGGGATGCTCTCTTTGGCGATGGTACTATCAGGCAGAGAAAGCATTTGACTTTGTTCTTGAAGGACCACTACGTCCCAGTTGCCTTTTTTAATTTTTGACAGCGTCGTAGAATCATTTACGTGCTTATACCAATACCAGCCGCCAGGTGTGCTATTATCGTGAGCCAGTTTAAATTGTCCATTGTTTACGCTTGACACCACTCGTTCAACCATGGTTGGCAAGTCATTCACGTGAGTATAACTGTTTCCTATAAATAGAACTTTTAATGTACTGTCTTGGGCAGAACTCATAATTGTAACCAACGAGGCTACAACGAGTGATACATAGTGTGAGAGTTTCATATAGGTCATAATGACTTTGTCGAGAACAAAAGTCAAACCAAATATATGTGGAATTATTATTTTGAAATATACAATTTACAAACCTTAGCAATCCCTTGGTCATCGATAGCTTTGAGGAGGTAGGCTCCTTGAGCAAGTTGACTTACATTAAGTGAATAGCCGCTATTACTATTCGAAGAAATCACTTTTTTCCCAGAAATATCCAAAAGTTCAAGCGAAGCAAATTTGACTTCAGGAGAAATGATGATTTGGTCATTTGATACAAAAGCGAATGTTTGTTCGGTTTCAACCGAATAATCATTCGTGTTGGTTACCAAAAAACAAGGCTCTAATGGATTATCATATTCTCCAACATGCCATTCTTCAAGCAATTGGTTGTAAACAATAGTTTTTGCCTCGTTTTTAATTGAATTAGCGGTTGTTTCATCAAGCCCCGCATTGAAGGTTATTTCCGTAGGATCTACTCTGTAAATAACCGTGAAAAAGGACACTGCGGCAGCATATGATCCAGCTAAGGACGGGTGGCTTCCATCGGAAACATATAGATCTATATCTGGAAAATTTGTCCGAATGCTTCTCCACAAAGCTCCTACAGGAGAGAGGATAGCATCATTATCTTCTGCCATCATGCGATAGCGTTCATTGAGCAAGTCGTCCATTCCTTCATAAGTGCATACCGGAGGCCAGTTAGCGCAGTTTTGACTGTCGCCGCTTTCACGGCCCCAAGTCATATAAAAGACCGTTTCTGCGCATTCATTATGAGATAGAATAGAGTCGTTTAGAATGGCTGCATAAGGAAAGCAGTCTTCTTCCACTTGTGATATTGGAAAAGAAGGAAACTGACTTTGTTCTTGAAGCACTACAAAATCCCAGTTACCCTGTGCTATAAGAGTTTGTGAAGTTGCATTATTGGTATGTCCGAAGAAGGTGTGTCCACCAGGTGTATTCGATTGATAGTTCACCGTTCTACCAGTGGACGCCGCACATTGAGCAACCAAGCTAGGAAGGTCGTTGGCTGCGGTGTAGCTATTACCAAGAAATAGCACATTCAGTTCGTTTTGAACTTGTGAATGGAGATGAAATGCAATCGCAACGAATAGGAGAGAAGCAGTGATTTTTTTCATTTCTGTAAAATAGTGTTGGTCAAAAATAGGACGGATGATTGGAACATTTGGTTGCAAAAAAAAATCCCTTCCATGTGGAAGGGATTTTTAAATCTATTGTTTTTCAGATATTACTCTGCAGAAACTTTATCGCTGTTACGCTTTGATACAAGATTCACGTAGTCTTCGCTGTTTCCTACAATCATCTTCTGGAAGCGGCGTACGCCAGAACCAGCAGGGATTGGGTGACCAACGATTACGTTTTCTTTCAATCCGATCAAGTAGTCAGTCTTACCATTTACCGCAGCTTCGTTCAAGACTTTTGTAGTCTCCTGGAACGATGCAGCAGAGATCCAAGACTCAGTTTGCAATGATGCACGAGTGATACCTTGAAGCATTGGGCGCGCCGTAGCAGTAATTGCTGGACGAGCTTCAACTTCTTTTTTATCCTTACGCTTCAATTGTGAGTTTTCATCGCGAAGCTGACGCACGCTGATGATCATACCTTCTTTGAAACGTTCAGAGTCTTCAGCATCAGTGATTACCACTTTATCGAATAGAAGGTCATTTTCTTCAACGAATTCAGCCTTATCGACATTGGTTCCTTCTAGGAAGCGAGTGTCACCTGCATCGAGAATTTCAACCTTGCGCATCATTTGACGCACGATTACTTCGAAGTGTTTGTCATTGATTTTTACACCCTGCAAACGGTAAACTTCTTGAATTTCATTCACCAAGTACTCCTGAACTGCAGTAGGACCTTGGATATCTAGGATATCTCCAGGAGAGATAGCACCATCTGAAAGCTGCATACCTGCACGAACGAAGTCTCCGTCCTGAACAAGGATGTGCTTAGAAAGTGGGATGAGATATTTCTTCTCTTCTCCTGTACGTGAAGTAACTGTGATTTCACGATTACCACGCTTGATCTTACCGTATTCTACAATACCGTCGATTTCAGAAACGACTGCTGGGTTCGATGGATTACGTGCTTCGAAAAGTTCGGTTACACGTGGAAGACCACCGGTGATGTCACCACCACGACCAGCCATTCTTGGGATCTTCGCAAGGATAGCACCTTTTCCGATCTTCTGACCATTGTCGATATTGATGTGAGCTCCTACTGGAAGTGAGTAAACTTTAACCACTTCTTTATTACGTACGACCTCAATACTTGGGTTTTTCTTCTTGTCTTTTGTTTCGATGATGATTTTCTCAGAGAAACCGGTTTGTTCATCGACCTCTGTTTTGAAGGTAATACCTTCTTCAACTGCGTCGAATTGAATCACACCATCCTCTTCTGTGATGATCACCGAGTTGAATGGGTCGAACTCACAAAGTACATCACCTTTCTTAACTGTTGCTCCTGGCATTACTGCTAGGATCGCACCGTATGGAAGGTTTGTAGTGGTCAACGTCATTCCAGTTTTCTCGTCGTTGATCTTGATTTCAGATGAACGAGAAACTACGATAGTTTTCATTTCACCTGAATCAGCCATACGCTCTACTGTACGAAGTTCATCGATTTCGATGGTTCCGCTATATTTTGCTTTGATATCGCTATCGATCGCTGATGCAGAAGAAGCACCACCCGTGTGGAACGTACGAAGTGTCAACTGTGTACCTGGTTCACCGATTGATTGAGCTGCGATAACACCGACAGCCAAACCTTCTTGAACCATTCTTGCAGTTGCAAGGTCACGTCCGTAGCACTTCGCGCAACATCCACGCTTGCTTTCGCAAGTCAATACTGAGCGAATTTCAACTTCTTCAATACCTGCTAATTCGATTGCTGTTGCAACATCTTCAGAGATTTCAGAGCTTCCTTCAACGATGATTTCACCTGTTTCTGGATTCACGATATCATGTACGCTTGTACGACCAAGAATACGTTCACGAAGTGTTTCAACTACTTCATCACTCTTCTTCAACGCTGTTGCTACGATACCGCGAAGAGTACCACAGTCTGTTTCGTTGATGATTACGTCTTGTGCAACGTCTACCAGACGACGAGTCAAATAACCAGCATCAGCTGTTTTCAACGCCGTATCCGCAAGACCTTTACGAGCACCGTGGGTAGAGATGAAGTACTCAAGAATCGAAAGACCCTCCTTGAAGTTTGCCAAGATCGGGTTCTCAATCATGTCTTGACCACCCGCTGCAGCGTTTTTCTGTGGCTTAGCCATCAGACCACGCATACCAGCCAACTGACGAATCTGTTCTTTAGAACCACGAGCTCCAGAGTCAAACATCATATAGATGCTATTGAATCCTTGCTGGTCAGTCTTCAGACGATCCATCAAGATGTTAGTCAATCTTGAGTTTGTATTCGTCCATATGTCGATCACCTGGTTATAACGTTCGTTATTGGTGATAAGACCCATGTTATAGTTGTCAAATACTTCTTGAACTTTCGAACCAGCTTCGTTAACGAGCTTTTCCTTTTCTGCAGGAATAACAACGTCTGAAAGTTTGAACGACAATCCACCTCTGAATGCCCAATAGTAACCAATGCTCTTCATATCATCCAAGAACTTAGCTGTTCCTGCGATACCTACCACTTTCAAGATATCACCGATGATATCACGAAGAGCTTTCTTAGTTAATAGTTGGTTGATGAATCCTACTTCTTTCGGTACAACTTCATTGAAGAGTACGCGACCACAAGTAGTTTCGATGATGCTAGCGTTACCAGCAACATCTGTCCAACGAACTTTGATATGAGCATGAAGATCCAACTGACCTTCGTTGAAGGCGATGATTACTTCTTCAGGAGAGTAGAAGGTCTTGTCTTCACCTTTTGCAGGAGCCTCAGGAGTACCGCGGCGACCTTTTGTGATGTAGTAAAGACCAAGTACCATGTCCTGAGAAGGAACGGTGATTGGAGCTCCGTTAGCTGGGTTCAAGATATTGTGAGCAGCCAACATTAAAAGTTGCGCTTCCAAGATTGCAGCACTTCCAAGTGGAACGTGTACCGCCATCTGGTCACCATCGAAATCGGCGTTGAATGCCGTACATACTAGAGGGTGAAGTTGGATCGCTTTTCCTTCAATCAATTTTGGCTGGAAAGACTGGATACCCAATCTGTGAAGGGTAGGAGCACGGTTGAGAAGAACAGGGTGTCCTTTCAATACGTTTTCCAAGATATCCCAAACAACAGCTTCTTTCTTATCTACAATTTTCTTAGCAGACTTAACTGTCTTCACGATTCCTCTTTCGATCATCTTACGGATGATGAATGGTTTGAATAGCTCTGCAGCCATGTCTTTTGGAAGACCGCACTCGTGAAGTTTCAATTCTGGTCCAACGACAATTACCGAACGAGCAGAATAGTCCACACGCTTACCCAACAAGTTTTGACGGAAACGACCTTGCTTACCTTTTAGAGAGTCAGAAAGTGACTTCAAAGGACGGTTGCTTTCTGTCTTCACTGCTGAAGATTTACGGCTATTGTCGAACAATGAATCTACCGCTTCTTGAAGCATACGCTTCTCGTTACGCAAGATTACTTCTGGAGCTTTGATTTCTACCAAGCGCTTCAAACGATTATTACGGATGATAACACGACGGTAAAGGTCATTCAAGTCAGAAGTCGCGAAACGACCACCATCTAGTGGCACAAGCGGACGAAGTTCTGGTGGAATTACAGGAACAACTTTAGTGATCATCCACTCTGGTCGGTTTTCGATACGAGTGTTTGCATCACGGAAAGCTTCAACAACTTGAAGACGCTTTAACGCTTCATTCTTACGTTGCTGAGAAGTCTCTGTATTTGCTTTGTGACGAAGATCGTAAGATACCTCATCAAGATTTACTCTTGACAATAGGTCATACAATGCTTCAGCACCCATCTTAGCCAAGAATTTATTAGGATCCTTGTCGTCTAAGTATTGGTTTTCTTTTGGAAGTTTTTCCAAAATATCCAAGTATTCTTCTTCAGTCAAGAAGTCATTCACTTGAAGTGAAATTCCTTCCGCTGTAGTAGCAGGACCAGCATTAATAACTACATAACGTTCGTAGTAAATAATTTGATCCAATTTCTTGGTAGGTAAACCTAAAAGGTAACCGATTTTGTTTGGAAGTGAACGGAAATACCAGATGTGCGCCACAGGAACGGTAAGGGTGATGTGCCCCATGCGCTCGCGACGAACTTTCTTTTCCGTAACCTCTACACCACAACGGTCACAAACAATACCCTTATAACGGATACGCTTGTATTTACCGCAATGACATTCATAGTCTTTTACCGGTCCAAAAATTCTCTCGCAGAACAAACCATCTCTTTCTGGTTTGTAAGTACGGTAATTGATGGTTTCAGGCTTCAGTACTTCACCGTGTGAACGCTCCAGAATATCTTCTGGAGAAGCGAGACTGATCGTTATAGATCCGAAATCGCTATTTGGTCGGTTAATTTTTTTTGCTTGAAGCATATGATTAGAATGTGTGTCTAATTAATAATTCTGTGAATGATTAGTTTTGGTTGAGGGTAATGTTCAAACCAAGACCGCGCAATTCATGTAACAATACATTGAATGACTCTGGAATACCTGGTGTCGGCATGTTCTCGCCTTTCACTATGCATTCGTAAGCTTTCGCACGACCAATCACGTCGTCAGACTTAACAGTGAGAATTTCTTGAAGGATATTGGCAGCACCAAATGCTTCCAATGCCCATACTTCCATCTCACCGAAACGCTGACCACCAAACTGTGCCTTACCACCCAACGGCTGTTGTGTGATGAGAGAGTATGGTCCGATCGAACGAGCGTGCATTTTATCATCCACCATGTGGCTCAACTTGATCATGTAAATTACACCAACAGTTGCAGGTTGCTCAAAGCGCTCTCCTGTTCCACCATCATATAGGTAAGTAACACCAAATCTTGGTACACCTGCCTCATCGGTAGTTCTATTGATATCATCTACTGATGCTCCATCGAAAATTGGCGTAGCGAACTTCTTGCCTGTCTTCAAACCAGCCCATCCTAAGATAGTCTCGTAAATCTGACCAAGGTTCATACGTGATGGTACCCCTAGTGGATTAAGAACGATGTCTACTGGTGTTCCATCTGCTAGGAATGGCATGTCTTCGTCGCGAACGATACGAGCAACAATACCCTTGTTACCGTGACGACCTGCCATCTTATCACCTACTTTCAATTTACGCTTTTGAGCGATATAAACTTTTGCAAGTTTCACGATACCTGCTGGTAGTTCATCACCAACAGTCAATTGGAATTTCTTGCGCTTATAGCTTCCTAGAAGTTCATTGTAACGAAGGTTGAAGTTGTGGATACAACGCTTCACAAGCAAGTTGATCTCCTCATCTTTCGTCCAGCTTTCAGTGTTGATCACACTGTAGTCTAGAATAGAAAGTGACTTCACAGTAAACTTCGTTCCTTTCTTAATTTGTTCTTCTTTGAAGTAGTTAAATACACCTTGACAAGTGCTATCCTTAACGATAGCAAGAAGTTTATCAACGAGTACTTTTCTCAAATCAGAAACTTCTTTTTCGTGCTCTTTATCCAATGCTTCGATAATTGCCTTTTCGTTAGTCTTAACAGGCTTCTTATCTTTCACTGTGCGAGAGAACAACTTCTTATCGATAACTACACCGCTTGCCGCTGGTGGAACTTTCAATGAAGCGTCCTTCACGTCTCCAGCTTTGTCACCGAAGATTGCACGAAGAAGTTTTTCTTCTGGTGTAGGATCAGTTTCTCCTTTCGGAGTGATTTTACCTACAAGGATATCACCTTCTTTCACTTCAGCACCTACGCGGATCATACCGTTTTCGTCTAGATCGCGAGTAGCTTCCTCACTTACGTTTGGAATGTCAGAAGTCAATTCTTCAACACCACGCTTTGTATCACGAACTTCAGTTGTGTACTCATCTACGTGGATAGAAGTGAAGATATCTTCACGAGCAACGCGCTCAGAGATAACGATAGCATCCTCGAAGTTGTAACCTTTCCATGGCATGAATGCCACTTTCAAGTTACGTCCAAGTGCTAGTTCTCCGCCACGTGTACCGTATCCTTCTACCATGATTTGACCTTCCACAACGCGCTCACCCTTCGTCACGATAGGACGTAAGTTGATACACATTGATTGGTTAGTCTTACCGAATTTCTTAATGTCATAAGATTTAACAGCAGTGTGGAAGCTTACTAGTTCGTCTCCTTCGCTGCGCTTGTAACGAACACGAATTTCGTTAGCGTCAACGTATTCAACAACACCTTCACCTTCTGCTGTAAGAAGAACGCGGCTATCTTTTGCCACACGACCCTCAAGACCAGTACCTACGATTGGCGCTTCTGGGCGCATCAATGGAACGGCCTGACGCATCATGTTTGATCCCATCAGTGCACGGTTCGCGTCATCGTGCTCCAAGAATGGAATCAATGATGCTGCGATCGAAGCAATCTGGTTAGGAGCAACGTCCATCAAATTAATGCTCGATGGAGTAGTCACAGGGAAGTCACCTTCAAGACGCGCCTTAACAGTTGCCGTAAGGAAGTTACCCTTTTCGTCAATGTTTGCGTTTGCCTGAGCGATTACTCTTGTGTCTTCATCTTCTGCACTGAGGTATGCAACTGCGTCATTGCTCATCACCGCTTTTCCATTTTCAACCTTACGGTATGGAGTTTCGATGAAACCAAGACGGTTAATTTTCGCGTAAACACAAAGAGAAGAAATCAAACCGATGTTTGGTCCTTCTGGTGTTTCAATTGTACAAAGACGACCGTAGTGAGTGTAGTGTACGTCACGAACCTCGAAACCAGCTCTTTCTCTAGAAAGACCGCCTGGTCCAAGAGCCGACATACGGCGCTTGTGGGTCACTTCAGAAAGTGGGTTCGTTTGGTCCATGAATTGGCTCAGCTGGTTCGTTCCGAAGAATGAATTGATTACTGAGCTAAGTGTCTTTGCATTGATAAGGTCAATAGGAGTGAAGACCTCGTTGTCACGCACGTTCATACGTTCGCGGATGGTACGAGCCATACGAGCCAATCCGACAGCGAATTGGTTATAAAGCTGTTCACCAACCGTACGCACACGACGGTTTGACAAGTGATCGATATCATCCACATCTGCTTTTGAGTTTACAAGCTCGATCAAATATTGGATGATACAGATGATGTCTTCTTTAGTAAGAGTACGTTGGCTAGAAGCCGTATTCAAACCGAGTTTACGGTTGATTCGGAAACGTCCAACTTCTCCAAGATCATAACGTTGTTCAGAGAAGAACAATTTGTCGATAACGCCACGAGCTGTTTCCAAATCTGGTGGCTCAGCGTTACGCAATTGGCGATAGATATATTCTACCGCTTCCTTCTCAGAGTTTGATGTATCTTTTTGAAGGGTATTGTGAATGATAGTGAAGTCAGCTGAGCTTGATTCTTCTTTGTGAAGAATGATAAACTTAGCACCGCTATCCACAATAATATCGATGTGTTGATCTTCAAGTACCGTTTCACGGTCGAAGACCACTTCATTACGTTCGATAGAAACTACCTCTCCAGTATCTTCATCCACGAAGTCTTCGATCCAAGTCTTAAGGACACGAGCCGCCAAACGACGACCAAGTACTTTTTTAAGACCAGATTTAGACACCTTCACCTCTTCGGCTAGGTTGAATATTTCAAGGATCTGACGGTCACTTTCGTACCCAATCGCGCGGAGTAGGGTAGTTACAGGTAACTTTTTCTTACGATCGATGTAAGCATACATGACATTGTTGATGTCAGTTGCGAATTCAATCCAAGATCCTTTGAAAGGAATGATACGTGCGCTGTAAAGCTTAGTACCATTAGCGTGGCGGCTTTGACCGAAGAACACACCTGGAGATCTGTGCAATTGAGATACAATTACACGTTCAGCACCATTGATCACGAATGATCCTTGGGGTGTCATATATGGTAAAGTGCCTAGATATACGTCCTGTACGATGGTTTCGAAATCTTCGTGTTCAGGATCGGTACAATACAACTTAAGTTTTGCCTTAAGTGGTACGCTGTAGGTTAATCCTCGCTCGATACACTCTTCAATGGTGTAGCGCGGTGGATCAATAAAATAATCTAGAAATTCCAATACGAATTGGTTTCTAGTATCGGTAATAGGGAAGTTCTCTGCAAATACTTTGAAGAGTCCTTCATTCATCCTATTTTCAGGATTGGTCTCTAATTGAAAGAAATCCTTGAACGATGCCAGCTGGATTTCCAAGAAATCCGGGTATTCGTAGAAACTTTTGGTTGAGGAAAAGTTGATCCTCTCATCCGTTTTTTTCAGCGTTGCCAAGGCGATGACTTTTTTAGGGGTAAAAAAATGCGATTGATAGAGTTTAAGGTGTCTACCACCACCGTAATAACAAAGAATATATAAACAAGTTTAGGCCATCCCGCAAACGGGAGGCCTAAACTTGATATTCAATGAGTTGTGATATTACTTGATCTCAACTTTAGCTCCAGCTTCTTCAAGTTGTGTTTTCAAAGCATTTGCTTCATCTTTGGTAACACCAGTCTTGAGTGGCTGTGGAGCCTTATCTACTGCATCTTTAGCTTCTTTCAAGCCAAGACCAGTTAGATCTTTTACAAGCTTAACAACTGCAAGCTTGTTTGCACCGCCTTCAACGAGAATAACGTCGAATGCAGTTTTTTCTTCAGCGGCAGCAGCGCCACCACCAGCACCAGGAGCAGCAACTGCTACAGCAGCAGCAGCTGGTTCGATACCGTAATCATCTTTAAGAATTTGCGCTAGCTCGTTTACTTCCTTAACGGTTAAGTTAACTAGGCTTTCTGCCATTGCTTTCAAATCAGCCATTGTATGGATTTTTAAAAGGTAATACTAATTTATTAATTGTAGTTTGGGAGAAGTTTTAGCGCTCACCCAACGCTTTAACAATACCAGCCACTTTGTGACCTGCGTTGCCTTGCAATGCAGATACCACGTTCTTAGCAGGAGATTGAAGAAGAGCGATGATATCGCCAACCAATTCTTCCTTGCTCTTAAGAGCAACGAGAGTGTCGAGCAGATCTTCACCAACATAACAATCTTCCTGTATGAATGCAGCCTTAAATACTGGCTTGTCTTGATTTTTCTTTCTGAACTCCTTAATCAGGCGTGCAGGCACATTCGCTACTTCTGAAGTCAACACAGCTGTGTTTCCTTTTAATGCAGAGTAGAGAGGACTATAGTCCTTGCCATCGATGCGTTCAAGAGCTTTCTTCAAAAGTGAGTTTTTTACAACTCGCATTTGAACATTCTGCTTGAAGCATTCACGACGAAGTGCACCGGTAGCCTGAGCGTTCAGAGATTCCGCATTCGCTAGATAAAATACAGGGCTATTACCCAATACTTCTACTAGATCCGCGATTTCCTGGTTTTTTTGTTCTTTTGTCATATCAAAAAGTACGCTTTTACAGTACCAGTGTTAGTTCACTGAGCGGGGTTCAACAATTACTCCAGGGCTCATTGTAGAAGACATCGAAATGCTCTTAATGTATGCTCCCTTTGCAGCAGACGGCTTTAACTTTAGCAATGACTGAATTAATTCGTTCGCGTTTTCAGCTAATTGTCCTGCATCAAATGATACACGTCCAATGCTCGCGTGAACGATTCCTGCCTTGTCAACTTTAAAGTCAATGTTTCCGGCCTTCTTTTCAGTTACGGCCTTTCCAACATCCATAGTAACAGTGCCTGTCTTAGGGTTAGGCATCAATCCTCGTGGACCGAGAATTCTACCTAAAGCACCAACTTGGCCCATTACACTGGGTGTGGTAATAATTACATCTACATCGGTCCATCCGTTCTTGATCTTATCGATATACTCGGTCAATCCAACGTGGTCTGCACCTGCTGCTTTAGCTTCTGCTTCCTTGTCAGGAGTACATAGTACTAAAACACGTACATCCTTACCTGTTCCGTGTGGTAATGAAACCGTACCACGGACCATTTGATTGGATTTCTTCGGATCAACTCCAAGACGAACAGCGATGTCAACAGATGCGTTAAACTTACTTGTAGTGATTGTTTTCACTACAGTAGCAGCTTCAGAAAGTGTGTACGACTTAGTCGCATCATACTTTGCCAAGGCAGCTTTCATGTTTTTGCTCACATTTCCCATTGTTCTGTTCTTAGAGATTAAAACGGACGATCACCGGTAACCTGAATACCCATACTGCGTGCAGTACCAGCCACCATTTTCAT
Source organism: Flavobacteriales bacterium (assembly GCA_027491215.1). Lineage (GTDB taxonomy): Bacteria > Bacteroidota > Bacteroidia > Flavobacteriales_D > Sanyastnellaceae > JAIXWP01. The sequence continues at coordinate 21,965 of JAIXWP010000147.1, forward strand.
AGCAGACTCGATAGTGAAACAGTTAAGGTCAGGCATTTTGTCTTCTGCAATTGCGCGAACTTGATCCCAAGATACGCTTCCTACTTTCTGACGGTTAGGTTCTGCAGCACCTTTCTTTGCTTTAGATGCATCTAACAGTTGAACAGCAGCAGGTGCAGTCTTAATAACGAAGTCAAAAGACTTGTCAGTATAGACTGTGATCAACACCGGACAAACCTTACCAGCCTTATCTTGTGTTCTAGCATTAAACTGCTTACAGAACTCCATGATGTTCACACCCTTCGAACCTAGTGCAGGTCCAACGGGGGGTGATGGGTTTGCGGCGCCACCTTTAATTTGCAGCTTGACTAATCCAGCTACTTCTTTCGCCATTTTTCTATTTATTTATTTGGTTTGCGTGACAGTGAGGAGGGAAGCGAAGCGTAACAAAAAAATGTTCTCCGCTGTCACACGCTTTTAATTAACTTTCTTTCTCGACTTGCATGTAGCCAAGCTCCAATGGAGTTTTTCTTCCGAAAATCTTCACTGTTACTTTCAACTTCTTCTTTTCCTCGTTGATTTCCTCAATGATTCCACTGAAGTTGTTGAATGGACCGTCGATTACTTTAACGTTTTCACCTACTACGAATGGAATGTTCAATTCCTCTCCGCTTTCAGCTAATTCGTCAACCTTACCTAGAATGCGATTAACCTCAGAGAGACGCAAGGGGATAGGATCACCCTTTTTTTCTGCTCCAAGGAAACCAATTACGTTTGTAATATTCTTAATGATGTGAGGAATCTCTCCAATTAACGCCGCTTCGATAAGAACGTATCCTGGCAAGTAGCTGCGCTCCTTGCTGATCTTCTTACCGTTACGTACTTGAAATACCTTCTCAGTAGGAATCAAAACTTGAGATACGAAGTCTTGCATTCCGCGAGCCTTTATCTCAGATTCGATGAATTCCTTCACCTTCTTTTCTTTTCCACTGATGGCACGTACTACATACCACTTTTTTTCGATATCGCTCATGAGCTCAAATTCCGGTTAAGACAATAGTTGATAAAGGAAACCAACCATACCTTTCCAAGTAGAGTTAGAATCTCCGCTTACTCCGAAAATGAAATCCATCGCAAAAATTACGACAGTCAAAATTAGAATAGCAATGAATACAAGAACAGTGCTCTCTTGAAGCTCTCGCCATGATGGCCAGGTCACTTTGTGCATCAATTCATTGTAAGACTCTTCGATGTATGTTTTGATACCTGCCATGTTGCTTGGTATTTAGTTCGTTATGTTGTCTAGCACGGGTGGAGAGATTCGAACTCCCATCAACGGTTTTGGAGACCGCTATTCTACCATTGAACTACACCCGTAAATCACGTTGTTCTTTTAAACGTGAAAAGTGAAGGTGAAATCTAAAAGAAGATTCCACCTTCACTGATATGTTTTCAAGTATATTACTTGATGATTTCAGTCACCTGACCAGCACCTACTGTACGGCCACCTTCACGGATTGCGAAGCGAAGACCTTTATCCATCGCGATTGGAGCGATCAACTTAACTACGATAGATACGTTATCTCCAGGAACAACCATTTCACGACCAGCTTCGAGGTTAATCTCACCAGTTACGTCAGTTGTACGGAAATAGAACTGTGGACGGTATTTGTTGTGGAATGGAGTGTGACGACCACCTTCTTCTTTCTTCAATACGTAGATCTCAGCTTTGAATTCAGTGTGAGGAGTAATGCTGCCAGGAGCAGAGATTACCATACCACGACGAATATCGCTCTTTTCTACACCACGAAGAAGTAGACCAACGTTGTCACCTGCTTCACCACGGTCAAGAATCTTACGGAACATCTCAACCCCAGTACAAGTAGACTTCATTTTCTCTTCATTGAAACCAATGATGTCAACTTCATTACCTGTGTTGATAACACCACGCTCGATACGACCAGTTGCTACTGTACCACGACCTGTGATCGTGAACACGTCTTCAACTGACATCAAGAATGGCTTCTCAACTTCACGTGGAGGAATTGGAATCCAGTTATCCACAGCAGCCATAAGTTCACGAACTGTGTCAACCCATTTTGGTTCACCGTTCAATGCACCTAGAGCAGATCCACGGATGACAGGAGTGTTATCTCCATCATATTCATAGAAGCTCAAAAGCTCACGAATTTCCATTTCAACTAGGTCTAGAAGCTCAGCATCATCAACCATGTCAACTTTGTTCATGAAAACAACAATCTTTGGAACACCTACCTGGCGACCCAAAAGGATGTGCTCACGTGTTTGTGGCATTGGACCATCCGTAGCAGCAACTACTAGGATAGCACCATCCATCTGCGCAGCACCTGTTACCATGTTCTTTACGTAGTCAGCGTGACCTGGACAGTCAACGTGAGCGTAGTGACGGTTAGCAGTTGCATACTCAACGTGTGCAGTGTTAATTGTAATACCGCGTTCCTTTTCTTCAGGAGCAGCATCGATAGACGCGAAGTCTTTTTTCTCAGCAAGACCATCTCCGGCCAGAACTGTAGTAATGGCAGCTGTCAATGTGGTCTTACCATGGTCTACGTGACCAATAGT
>JAIXWP010000093.1 GCA_027491215.1 Flavobacteriales bacterium
CAACTTTGATAACAGGTAACAGAAAAGTTCCAAGCTATGTGGGAGTTGTTTTACATGAAGCAGCTCACAGTTGGTATCAAGGAATTTTGGCAACCAACGAAGCTTTATATCCTTGGATGGACGAAGGCTTCACAAGCTATGCTTCTAGCGAAGCTTTCAATACACTCTTTGCGGGTCGTATTCCTGGTGATCACTCAGGCGCTTATGATGGCTACATTGCAATTGTAAACGAAGGAAAAGAAGAAGCGCTAGACACTCACGCAGATCACTATATCACCAACTATGCATATGGCACCGCATCTTATAACAAAGGCGAAGTTTACTTAGCTCAATTGGGATATGTTGTGGGTAAAGAAAATTTGGAAAAAGGTCTCTTGAAGTACTTTGATATGTGGAAATTCAAACATCCAACTGCAGATGATTTCATCCATGTAATAGAATTACAATCAGGAATGGTGCTCGATTGGTACAATGAGTATTTTGTAAATACTACCAAAACAATAGACTATGCTATCACTGGCGCAAGCTCTGCAAAAGGAAAAACAAATGTGATGATAGAACGAAAAGGGATGATGCCAATGCCTTTAGAAGTAGAGGTAACTTTAAGCAATGGCAAAAAAGAGATGTACTACATGGCCTTAGACCTTATGAGAGGCGAAAAACAAAAAGGCAATTACAACTATGACTGGAAAATTCTTCAAGACTGGAAATGGGTGAATACTTCTTATGTGTTAGAATTACCATATAGCGCGAGCGATATTCAATCTGTAGTAATTGATCCATCTGAAGGAATGGCTGATATTGATAGATCTAACAATGAACTAAAACTTGGTGATGGCATCGAGTTCATTTTGAAAAAGGACTAGTATGCTAAACGGCTATATTAAATTTTCCCCTAGTTATGATGTGCTGATCAAGCTGATCATCGCATTATTATTTACATGTTCTATTGGCCCTTACACAGTCGCTATTCCCGGCGAGGTACCAATAACACTGCAGACATTATTTCTGTTGTTGTTTAGCATCGCATTCGGATGGAGAGTCGGTGGATTGAATGCACTTCTTTATGTACTCCTTGGCGCTGCTGGACTACCTGTATTCTCGGGCTATCATGGAGGACTCGAGCACATAGATGGCATCTCTGGAGGCTTCTTTTTTGGATTTATTGCAGCTACATTAATTACAGGATTTTTAGTAGAATTTCCTTTTTCCAAAAACCCTTTCGGACATATCGGAATATGGCTTATTGGCCATCTAATAATTCTAGCAATGGGTGGATTTTGGATGAGAAGATTTAGACCTGATAATTGGTGGGACAATATCGAAGTTACACTTCCAGGTGCTGCTATTAAATCTGCTGTTGGCTTCCTAATTATACAAATCTTGATTAGATTGTTGGCTGGAAGAAATGAATTTTACAATCAAAAAAAATAGTAATGAGCGATACAATTTCTACACACATTGAAAACGGAGTAGCAACGCTCACGTTGAACAGACCAAAGGTTTTTAATAGCTTTAATCGAGAAATGGCGTTCGCGCTACAATCCGCGTTAGACAATGCTGCAGCGAATACTGAAGTTCGCGCTATTGTTATCACGGGGGAAGGAAAAGCTTTTTGTGCAGGTCAAGATCTGGCAGAAGTCTCTGGCCCAGAAAATCCAGGCTTTCAATCTATTCTTGCTGATCACTATAATCCTATTGTGAGAAGAATTCGTGACATTGAAAAACCAATTATCGCTGCTGTCAACGGAGTTGCTGCGGGTGCGGGTGCAAATATTGCATTGTGTTGTGATATTGTAATTGCGGCAGAAAGTGCAGCGTTCATTCAAGCATTTTCTAAAATTGGCTTGATACCGGATTCTGGAGGAACTTACTTTTTACCACGACTCATTGGATTCCAAAAAGCATCTGCTTTAATGATGTTAGGTGAAAAAGTAACAGCAAAGGACGCCGAGCGTCTTGGGATGATTTATCAAGTAGTGTCCGACGAAGAGTTTGCCTCGGCTATAAAGAATACCGCTGAACATGTGGCGCAAATGCCAACGTTCGGTTTGGCTCTTACCAAAAAGGCACTGAACAGTGCGATGAATAATACATTTGACCAACAACTTCACTTGGAAGAAGCTTTACAAATAAAAGCAGGTAGATCGGCGGATTATACTGAAGGAGTTAATGCCTTCATGGAAAAAAGAAAACCTAATTTTAAAGGAAACTAATATGGATATTGAAGCAAGAAAATACCCTATCGGAAAGGCAAAATTTCCAACGGAATATCCAGATGGACTGATCAGAGTCATGATCAATGATTTCGCTTCACTTCCCGCAGATTTGCGAGTTGTCGCGCAATCACTCACGAAAAAACAAAAGCACTCTTCGTATCGCGATGGAGGATGGACTGCGCTTCAAATCATACACCACATTGCAGATAGCCACTGCAATGCATACACTCGATTAAAACTAACACTCACGGAGGACCATCCTACGATTAAACCATATGATGAAAATCTTTGGGCAGCATTGGAAGATGGCAACTCTGAACTCATCGAGCCTTCTCTTAAAATGATTGAAGGAGTGCATGAAAGAATGACGCACACTTTTAATAACATGGTTGCAGAAGATTTCGAACGCAGATTTTTTCACCCTCAGCAAGGTGAATCAAGAGATCTATATTGGCTTCTTTCACTCTATCACTGGCACGGCAGACATCACCTAGGTCAAATCCGTGTGATTCAATCTCTCGTGTCATGAAATGGAATCTAGCCTCTGAAAAATTACCGAACAACGACGAACGCGTTCTCGCCTTTGTTCCAAACAACAAAGTTTTTCTCCCAGGAAAAACAGGAGAGTTTGAACTACGTGAAATAATTGTCTTACGCTTTTTGGAAAATTTTTATCCAGAAGGTTCAGAAAAAAGAATCAAGCATGGACCACACTTCTGGCAAGGAGAAGGCAACAGCAATCACTTTTTTAAAGATGTGACTCACTGGACCTCTATGCCTGAAAAACCAGAGATTATCTAACAATCCACTTCTCTACACGATCTCCAATTTTAATAAAATACACGCCTCTGTCTAGGGGCGTTTTTATTGTGAATGATTGCGTATTAATGGTGTCTCTATAATTCAATCTTCCCACGCTATCAAAGATTTCTACACTTATCATTGATGATGGTGTAGCAGAAAGTTCCACTCTTAGCTCTTGACCTGTCTGTGTTGGATTGGGGAATATTTTAAATGCACTGCTTGTTACCTCACCGACATTCTCAACAAAAATTTCAGATAAATAAAGTGCAAGTCCACCACCGATATGTCCGTATAACATATCATTGATTCCGTCTCCAGTGATATCTGCCATTGCGATAGCACAACGATCGCCTTCTCTGATACCTTGAAACTCATCGGTGATCTGATTAAATGTGCCTAGAATATTTTCTTCTATTTGATCATAATGACCAATCTTTCCTGTTTCAGAAGCCACTAATAGTTCTAAGAGATTACTTGTATTTCTATAAAAATAAGGAACGGAATATCCATCAATTCCTAGATAATTACTTGCCACCACATCTCCTATGGTATCCTCAATAAATTCGAAAGCAGGCAGTCCTGTTACGCCGACATTTCGGTATAAATTAATATTGCCATTCTTTTCTCCAACAATTAAATCTTTTAGGCCGTCATTATCCAAATCAAAATACTGAGGAGTGGAAAATTGACCAACATCAATGGCCTGACCTCCTGAATTCAGTACAAGTTCAGGAGTGGCAAATATTGGTAAACCCGGAGTTGCAGCCTCATTTTTAAAAATGCGTATAAAGCCATCTTGATCTCCTAAAATCAGATCAAGATCACCATCATCATCCCAATCATTAAAATGAGGATAAACACTTCTTAATTCCAGAGTTGGAATATTCAAATAATTCTCCTCCATCAACTCGAATGTTGGATAGGTTGCAGTTCCAATATTCTTATAAAAAGCTAAAGTACTCGTGTAAGTTTCGGTGGAACTATATGTCTTGCGATTGGAAACTACGATATCTAATAATCCATCACTATCTAAATCTACAATAGCCGGATAAGCTTCACTTCCCAAGTCTATCATCGTATTTTGAAGAAAATCATTCTGCATGAATTGCAATTGTGGCAAATCATTTTGTCCATTATTTTTATAATACCAAACAGAGTTTTTATCTTCTACCTCTGTAGCGGCATTTGGACTAACAATTAAATCTTTAATTCCATCATTGTCCACATCTAAATAATAACCTGCTGGAAAAACATCTAAGCCAACAGGAATATTATTTCCATAATTATTTGGAAAATCGAATGCTGCAGTCACCACACTATCCTGCCCATCAATAGCATCTTCCATGAGGAACAAGCCCATGTTCGGTTCCGTGACATCAGAAAGAATCATGTCCTTAATTCCATTCTGATCCATATCTATTTGCAAAATAGTAGCTCCGGTATGAAGTCTATCACTGCTACTTCGCGGATCTACCACATTGAACTGGCATTCAGCATCGCTACCGAAGAAAATAGAAAAACTCTCAACGCTTTCGCTGAAATGACCATAGCATCTGTTCGCGCAGATATATTGCGGTACTTCACAATTTCCATTTTCAACCGACATGTTTTTGAAAAAATAAACCGTAGTACTAAACTCCGTGAACGAAAACACATCAATATCGCCATCATCATCATAGTCTACAAAGCTGGGCATATCAATAGAAATAGTGTACACCGGTGCTGAAAACGGATTGGCACTAAATGCATACTCAGACATTTGAAGATTATTAATATTCGATGTCAACATCAAATCAAAATTCAACCCTGATTCTTCAGTAGAAATATTTTTATAAATGATAAAGCCACTTTGACTATTCGTCGCTAGATCCATTTTTCCATCACAATTAAAATCACGCGCTACCACCCAATTGATCATTCCTGAAGGAAAGGCGTTGTTGTATTCCCTTGTGTAGATATAACCGTCACTGCCCTCGTTGATAAAAACCATCATTCGGTCTCCTGCTCTATCAAAAGCAATGAGATCCAATACGCCGTCTATATCCACATCGAGATGAGAGAATTGAGGAGAGTTTAATCCCCCCGCCCAAGCATTCGGCAAAGCCTGCCCCTCTTGGATCACGGGTAAGTTGTACGTGCGAATAAGATCTTGCGCCCCAACATGAGCGGTAACGAAAACGATGATCAAAAAAAGAAACTTCTTCATTGTGGGTATGTTCCTGCTAAGTATTCTACAATACTACTAAATTAGCACCATGAAACGAATGTTTACTTACCTCATCGGTGCAATAATTATCCTTTCTAGTTGCAATAATGCTGATACCAATAAAGATGGAAATGCCCCAGCAACGGATGCGAATACTGGTAAAAATCCTAAAGGACGGTTAGAGCAGGAATACGAGAAAAATAAAACCGAGGTGAACAATGAATCTGCCTTTCTACTTCTGAAAACAACACCGCAGTATTCTATTTGGTTCTCATTCATCAAACGCAGCCAATACGGCAAATTGGTGGCCAATAATTCATACACAATCCTTGCACCAAGCAACGACATCATCAAGCAAATGAATGTTGAGTTACTTACAAAAGTGAGAAGCGAAAACGGTCAGAAAGAACTTGATGCGCTGGTAGCAGATTATATTCTCAAAGAGGATTTTAAAATAGAAAAAATTGGAGAACTAAAAGAAGTTACAACCATCACAGGAAAAAAATTGCTTGTTCAATCAGGCGCCCAAAATATCGGCGGGGCCATTTACACCTTGAATCAAATGTTTACCCCGATGGGCAGTGTTATCAACCTATCTGCGATGATGCCAAATGCTCGCTAAAATATTTCACGACTTTTCTCGATAGTAATAAAAAAAATTTATGCAAAACGCTTTCATCCTTGCCCTTTTAGTCTCAGCATTTATCTTGACATTGATTCTTGCATATCGCATGTTTCAATCATGGATTTTTCATAAAGAAAAAGATTGGGCTTTTCAGCTAAAAGCAGAAAACAACAAGGCTCTTAGTAGCCTTCGTCTCACAGCTTGTGAACGAGTAATTATCATGCTCGAACGAATTACTCCAACGAGTTTAGTAATGCGTCAAAACGTAAGCGGTAAAACAGCTGGCGCACTTCAATTGGAACTTATAAAGAGCATTCGGGAAGAATTTGAATTGAACGTTTCACTTCAAATGTATGTATCTGAACCAACTTGGAACAGCGTGCGCGCCGCAAAGGATGAAGTAATTGAGCTCGTGCGAATCGCATTCACGAAAGTGACTCCTGATAGTCCTGCAATGGAACTGAGCCGCGAAATTTTCTTACTCGAAGCACAAACCAACAACGGTACTATCAAAGCCGCATTGGCTGCTATTCGCAGAGAAATAGAATCACGCTATTAAGCCTTCACTGCTTTCCCTGAAATATACAACTGCTTAATTTTATTGCTCCCGAAATAGTATGGAATCTCCGCCCATTCGTTGATAGGCTGCGTGAGAATAAAATGTGCAGGTCTTCCAAGTGATAGGCTTCCATGTGTTTCAGAAAGTCCCATTGCATAAGCAGCATTGACGGTTGAAGCATTCAAGGCCTCTTCTGGAGTCATCCCCATGTGAATACACGCCAAACTCATCACGAGGTTCATATTCCCCGAAGGACAAGAACCCGGATTGAAATCTGTAGCCAATGCAAGCGGTAGTCCTGCATCAATAATTTGTCTCGCTGGTGTATAAGGGATTTTGATGAAAAGGCTACATCCTGGAAGAGCTACCGGCATTGTAACACTTCCCTGCAACGCTTGAATATCCTGTTCTGTCAATACTTCCAAGTGATCAACACTTAATGCGCCCTCATTCACACTTGCTTGCACACCTCCAATTGAAGTAAATTGATTGACGTGAATTTTTGCCTTTAATCCATACTCTTTTCCAGCGCGCACGATGCGAATGGTGTCGTCAACACTGAAATAATTCGCCTCACAAAAAACATCGATATAATCTGCAAGCCCTTCTTTTGCCACAATGGGCAACATTTCATTGATGATTAAATCCACATAATCACTCTTGCGCTCCTTGTAGTTTGAAGGATAGGCGTGCGCTCCAAGAAAAGTAGACTTGATAGTAAGGGGATGCTTCTTCTTTAATTCTGCAATGACTCTCAACATGCGCAACTCACCTTCCAATGTCAAGCCATAGCCACTTTTTATCTCCACGGCACCAGTTCCTGTTGCAGCAATTTCATTCAATCGACTCCAAGCATCTTCAAATAACTGCTCTTCGCTCAATTCCATCAGCTTGTTTGCAGAGTTGAGAATCCCGCCTCCTCTTGCAGCAATCTCCTCATAAGTGAGCCCTTTAATCCTATCGCTAAATTCACCTGCGCGCGCCGCTGGATATACAATATGCGTATGGCTATCCACATAGGCCGGCGCTATCCACCCGCTCTCGGCATCAAGAACTTCTAGATCTCTCCAATCAGAAATACCAGGCCAATCTTCCATTTTTCCATACTCCACTACCAGTCCGTCTTCTACAGCCATCCATGCATTATGGATGATTGGAAGTGAACCCAAATCCTTTCCTTTCAAGATGAGAGGCGCGGTCTCGTAGATTCCCACTAAACCACCGATATTTTTGACCAATAATTTCATAGCGGTGCAAGTTATAATGATTTGATCTAATTGTATTTTGCATTGTTAGATTCTTTGTAAAACACCATCTTTGCAATATGCCAGCAAACACATTTGGAGAAATATTTCGATTGACCACTTTTGGTGAGTCTCATGGTCCATCAATCGGCGGAATTATTGATGGAATGCCCGCAGGGATTGAGATCGATATGTCTTTTATTCAAGGTCAACTCGACCGAAGAAAACCAGGACAAAGTGATATTACTTCACCAAGAAAAGAATCCGACACAGTAGAAATTCTTTCAGGTGTTTTCGAAGGAAGATCTACCGGAACTCCGATTGGATTTATTATTAAAAATAAAGACCAACAAAGTGGCGACTACGATCATCTGAAAGATGTGTATCGTCCAGGTCATGCAGATTTTACATACGAAGCAAAATACGGCACCCGTGATCATCGCGGCAGCGGCAGAGCTTCAGCGCGCGAAACAGCCTGCCGAGTGGTCGGTGGCGCATTCGCGCAACTTCTATTACGAAAAGTAAATGTTCAAGTGACAGGCTATGTGAGCGCTGTGCATGAAATTCAAATCCCTAAGAATGTTGCATTAAACAAATCGCTGATCGAACAATCTATCGTTAGATGTCCCGACCCATCGACATCTGAAAAAATGATTGCCCTTATTCATCAAATGAAAGAAGAAGGAGATAGCGTGGGTGGCGTGGTTACTTGCATCTGTGAAAACGTTCCTGCCGGCTGGGGCGAACCTGTGTTTGACAAGCTGAATGCAAAGCTCGCTCAAGCGATGCTAAGCATCAATGCAGTTAAAGGATTTGAAGTTGGAGATGGTTTCGGTGCTACTCGCAAACAAGGAAGTGAACACAATGACGCAATTCTAGATGGCCAATACACCAATCATGATGGTGGCATTCAAGGCGGTATTTCAAATGGCCGTCCCATCCTTTTCAATGTTGGCTTTAAACCTGTCAGCACAATCTCGAAACCACAACAAACATTGAATAAGTCAGGAGAAGAAATTACACTTGAAGCAAAAGGAAGGCACGACCCTTGTGTAGTGCCTCGCGCTGTGCCGATTGTTGAAGCTATGGCCTCACTCGTGCTTGCAGATGCCATGCTTCTACAGCAATCAAAAAAAATATAATTCTCTTTTGATTAATTATAAAATATCCCGCTAATACACTTCATCGCTCTAACTACATTTACAGTATATCTCTGATTACATGAAAAAAGTCTTGAAATACACAGGAATCACTATCGGTGTGATTTTTATCCTTCTTCTGATTGCTCCTTTCCTATTCAAAGGGAAAATTGTGGACGCTGTCAAACAAGCAGCAAACGACAATCTCAACGCTACTGTAAATTTTGAAGATGTCAGTCTTTCATTGATCAGAAACTTTCCGAATCTTCGATTGACCATCGATAATTTTTCCGTGGTGAACAAAGCACCATTCGACAGCGTGCAATTGGTGAAAATTGAAAGCCTCGTAGCTGTGATTGATATCAAAAGTGTATTTGGGGATCAAATCCAAATTAAAAAAATCGGACTCGTAAAACCCAATTTTGATGTTCGAGTTTTAGCGGACGGCACTGCAAACTATGATATCGCAATAGCAGATACAACTGCAGTAGAAGATGTTCCGGCAGATACAACTGCCAGCACATTTAGCATGAAATTGAAAGAATATTATATCGAAGATGCAACTATTCGCTACGAAGATTTGACGATGCCGTTTTTACTAGATTTAAAGGGCTTTGATCACAGCGGCAGCGGAGATTTTACCGCAGATATTTTCACCCTTGAAACAATAACGCACGCTGATACAGTGAGCTTCCATTATGATGGAACGACCTACATGAATGAAGTTGTTACCGACATCAAGGTAGATCTTGAAATGGATATGAAAAACATGAAGTTTACTTTCTCAAATAATGAAATTAAACTCAACGAACTCTATCTCGCAGCAAATGGCTGGGTTTCGATGCCTGCAGAAAATATCGATATGGACATCACCTTTAATGCAACAAAAACAGATTTCAAAAACCTTCTCTCCATGGTGCCTGCTCAATTTGCAAAAGATCTCAAAGGGGTTGATGTAAGCGGCAAAATGGGAGTAGACGGTTTTGTAAAAGGAACCTATAACGATGATAGCATGCCTAATGTCGGGTTGAACCTATTCGTGGAAAATGGCAGATTCAAATATCCTGATCTTCCTAAAAGTGTAGAAAACATTCAAATCAAATCATCGATTTATGCTGATATGAATGTGATGGATAAGACGACTGTGGATGTAGATAAATTTCACCTTGAGATGGCAAGCAGCCCAGTTGATATGACTTTGCACTTGCGCACTCCAGAGTCAGATCCATACATTGATTTCATGTGCAAAGCTTTTGTGGATCTCAACAATGTAAAAGAATTTATTCCATTGGAAGAAGGTGACAAAGTTCACGGCCAAATCAAAGCCGATGTGAATTTGAAGGGAAATATGAGCAGTGTAGAAACGGAGCAGTATGATAAATTCTATGCAGCTGGCCAAATAGACATTACCAATGTGCTCTTTGATAGTGATTCATTGCCTTATGATTTGAATGTAAATAATGCATCCTTCATCTTTAATCCTGCCTATTTGAATCTTGCAGCATTTGACGCTAAAATTGGAAGAAGCGATTTACAAGCAAATGGTAAAATTGATAATTACTTAGCATATGCATTAAAAGATTCTCTCCTTGCGGGGGTGTTTAACGTAAGCAGTCAATTGATGGATTTAAATGAATTCATGACTGATGATACTGCTACTGCCGCGCCAGCAACAGAGAGCGAATCACCAACTACCGAGGCGACTCCAGAAGCACTCGCTCCGATTGAATTACCCGGCAATATTGATTTTAGTTTGAATGCATCATTTGCAAAAATGATTTATGACAAAACTGAAATCTCGAATGTGAAGGGTGGCATTCAGTTAAAAGACAAGATTGCTTCATTGAAAAATCTTGCGATGAATGTACTGGAAGGATCCGTGGTAATGACGGGTAATTACAATGCACAGAATCTAGCAGCACCAAAAATGGATTTCTTGTTTGATATCAAAAACATGGATATCAATAAAGCTGCAAACGAATTCAACACCATTGACAAACTTGCTCCTATTGCAAAGGCTTGCACCGGTAAGTTCAGCACCAAGTTTAACATGAAGAGTTTACTTGGACAAGATATGATGCCCGTGAACGCTACTGTGAATGGTGCTGGTTCATTGAGCACAAGCGGAGTTCAGATCAAAGATTTTGCGCCTCTTGTCAAGCTTGCTGAAAAAATCAATTTAGATAAATTGAAAAACCCAAAAGTGGGTGATGTAAATGTATCCTTCAAAATTGTAGACGGTAAAGTGAATGTGGATCCTTTCAACGTAAAAGTAGATGACATGCAAGCGAAAGTCTCTGGATACACCACACTTGATCAAATCATAGATTACAATGTGGAGATGGACGTTCCTTTTGAAAAATTCCCATCCAACATCGTCAACCAAGCCGGAAGCTTTATTGGTGATTTGAATAAAAAATTAGGAACGAACGTAAGCCTTGGAAACAAAGTAAATGTGATTGCGCGCATAACAGGCACGATCACTGATCCGAAGGTAGGCGTAACGAGCAAGGCTTTGGGTGCTGATGCTGTGCAAGATCTCAAAACGCAAGCTGTTGAAGCCATCAAAACTGAGATCAAAGAGCAGGCTACCAACTTAAAGAATGATGCATTAGAAAAGGCGATTGCAGAGAAAGCAAAGCTTGTCGCACAAGCGCAAGAGCAAGCCAATAAAATAAAAGCAGAGGCTGCAGAGGCCGCTAAGAAAGCGAAAGACCAAGCGTATAAATTGGCAGATGATACAGAGAAGTCATTTAAAAATCCTTTGGAAAAAGCTGCGAAAAAACTCGCTGCTGAAAAGATGCGTAAGGCAGCTGATGAAGGCTACAATAAATCTATTGAAGAAGCCAACAAGCGTGCAGATAAATTGGTTGTAGATGCGAGCGCAAAAGGAGATAAACTCATCCAAGACGCTAATGCTGCAGGTGACAAACAAATCAATAAAGTTGGAAACTAAAATGATGAAATATTTTTTCAAAGTGTCAATCATAGTGGCACTTTTTCTTGTATTAACTAACGCAGCAAATGCACAAAAGGACACCTTATTCTTTCCTCCTTATTCCTATTTTGTTATTGATAATGAGGAATGGGCGGTAAGAGAAAGTAACAAGTATGTCAAGCTCAGGAAGAAAGACAATATGCTCCTAGAGGTTAAAGCGCGTTATCATAAGCCCCTAGGAATGACAGGTCCTGAGAACTTTCTCGAAAATGCGCAAAAAGCAATGGTTGAGAACGATAAACTCGTTGTAGCCTCTTCCACTAAGCTTGACGAAAAAACATATCTGCTAGAAATTATTCCGAACATTGATGAATGCTCGGAGTTCGAATTCCCTAAAGAATTCTTATCCATAAAGATTTATTTCATCGTTAGATACATCGACTCACAAACTATTTGGACACTGGAACTAGACGATGATATGTACATTTTAATGCAAGCTTTTCCATTAAAAGATCAATTACTTGAAGTTTATTCCTACGCTCAATTCACCACTCCTCAAGAAATGGATCGGCTGCTTGGTTATCCCTTGACCGAAAGTAGAATTAACTACGAAGTGCATAAAGAATATCAAAAAGAATACAATCAAAACTACAATGAGCTGCTGAAGAAGCGAAAGTGCTATGATGATGAATCACTCCTAGAAACACTAAAAATGTATCATCCTGCCAAGCTCATAGATTCCCTTGCCAGATATCAAAAAGACAGCACTCTAGCTAACCTATATGCCCAGAAAAACGCTGAGTCAAGATCTGAGGCAGAAAAATTAAATCTTCAAAGACTTGCTGAATTGAATTACACCCATTCAGAATATTATTCTCTTTTAGAAAAATCTCAAAACTCAGGATTCAGTTTAAATGACTATCTCGCTCTCGCGCTTGGAAATCGACCTGAAAGTGGAATCTCGCGCTTTCTCGAATTGAGTAATGCGTCTGGACAAGAGATTCGAGATAATGACTACCATTCTATCGTTGCTGAATTGATAAGAAATGAGGAAAAACTAGACTCTACTTTTGATTACATTGAAATTTATCGGGTGGATGACTCCCTTGGCGTAGTGGTTCTTTTTTCACTTCAAAAACTACAGTCAAAAAATTACTTTATCATTAGAGAAAATGGATCTTACTCAAGAAAATCCTTTTCAACTCCGAATGAATTTCAACAAGGCACGAACGACAAAACGTGGGATGATTTGAGTCCATATATTCCGAATGACATGCTAAATTTTAGAATGTATTCTAATACAATTATTCAATACTCGAAACACAAGAACATCCTATTACTCTCTTCAAAAACCAACAAACCTCAATATTATCAGTCTGCTTCGAATTTTGGCAGTGAATGGAAAAAAATTTCATCCATGCCTATTGACTCTTCGTTCTATCTGATGATCAGCAGTGAATTCGAAAACACCTCCAGACATGGCTCAATACGATGGGATCAATTCAATAATCAAAATGAAAAGAAACGCCTTGAAAACCTCATTATTGATCTAACAGGAAAGACATTTGAGGATCTTTGTGAAAGAGACTCTTTGGGTGTTATTAAATCGATTGACGATGCCGCTAGATATATTATTAGAGCAAATGTAAAGCCTGAATATCTGCTATACACCTCCAACAGCATCGCAGATGTCGATGGTGACAAACAAGACGAACTAATTCATCTTGCTATTTCTAATGGAAAGATAATAACTCAGAGTATCTTCAAATTGAATAATGGCGTTTTAGAAAAAATCCCTGCTAAAAATTCACTGAAAATTTTTGAGAAGAATACAGCGGTACTAAACACACTGCTTATTTCACAGATAAAAAATCATACCCAAGAAAAATTAGACGATCCCCAACGATTGTTCGGTTTTGACGAAAAGTAATTGCACAAAAAAAGCTGCTCAAATGAGCAGCTTTTTTTTTATTTCATCTATTGTATTAAACTGTAGCTTTCACGCGAGGCGCAGCATTCATAATCTCCTCGTTTGCGAATTCTTTGAATTTCTCAAAGTTGTTTACAAACTTCTCTGCGAGCTCATTTGCTTTAGCGTCGTATGCCGCTTTATCAGTCCAAGTATTTCTTGGGTTCAATAATTCAACTGGCACATCTGGACATTCTGTCGGCATTGCTAATCCGAACACTTCATGTGTTTCGAAATTTACATTGTCCAACTTACCTTCCAATGCTGCTGTGATCATCGCGCGAGTGAAACGCAATTTCATACGCTCACCAGTGCCATACGCACCGCCGCTCCATCCGGTATTGATCATCCAAACCTTAGCGCCACTCTCATCGATTTTCTTACCCATCATCTCAGCATATTTTGTAGGATGCAATGGCAAGAATGGTGCACCAAAACATGCGCTGAAAGTAGTGGTAGGCTCCGTGATTCCAGCTTCCGTACCAGCAACCTTTGCAGTATAACCGCTGATGAACTGATACATTGCTTGCCCTTTAGTCAATCTACTGATTGGAGGCAATACACCAAATGCATCACAAGTCAAGAAGAAGATATTCTTAGGAATACCGCCCATACTTGGCTCCATGATATTATCAATGTGATTCAATGGATAGCTTACACGTGTATTTTCTGTTCTTGTCTTATCAGCATAATCAGGAGTAACTCCATCATCCTCAAATCCGATGTTCTCGAGAATTGCTCCAAAACGAATCGCATCATAAATCTGCGGCTCCTTCTCTCTTGTAAGATCAATGGTCTTCGCATAACATCCACCTTCAAAATTGAAGACTGTTGTGTCTGCCCATCCGTGCTCATCATCGCCAATCAAACGACGATTTGGATCAGATGACAATGTTGTCTTACCAGTACCTGAAAGACCAAAGAAAACAGCAGTATCGCCATCCTTTCCAACGTTTGCTGAGCAGTGCATGCTCAGTACGTTCTTATCCTGTGGCAATACGTAGTTCAACACAGTGAAAATACCTTTCTTGATTTCTCCAGTATAACCGGTTCCACCAATGATGGCCATTTTTCTCTTGAAATCTAGTACTGCGAAATTATGTTGACGTGTTCCGTCAATTTCTGGATCAGCCATAAACCCTGGCGCGCATACCACATGCCAGTCAGGCTGAATAGTTTCTAGTTCTTCTGCTGTTGGTCGCAAAAACATGTTGTAGGCAAACATATTGCTCCATGGGAACTCAGTAACTACACGCACATTCATACGATAACGTGGATCAGCGCATACATAAGCATCACGCACATACACATCACGACCATTTAAATAAGCGGTCATGCGTTGATACAAACGATCAAATTTCGCTGCATCAAAAGGAATATTGAACTGACTCCACCAAACGGTATTTTCAGTCACCTCATCCTTCACAATAAATTTATCTTTTGGAGATCGACCAGTAAATTCTCCTGTATCAATTGCAAGAGCTCCCGTGTCTGCCAACATCCCTTGACCGAGATGTAGTGTTTCTTCTACCAATTCCGCTGGAGCTAGGTTCCAGTATGCGGCAGAAACATTTTTCAAACCTAAATAATCAAGATTAGCCCCTTCAGGCTTCCTTCCGAAATGATTCATTGTTTTTTGTTTGGTTCGACTATCATTGAGTACGACGCTGCAAAGGTAGTAATACCTATCAAAACCTCGGTGATTTTTGTCATCCAAGGCCCGCAACGATGAACCAGACCATTTATTTTACATCTTCCACAAAAAAGGACTTTGCGATCTTCTGATATTCAACGAAAAGCCTTGCTCCCACTACAACTTTAGGCTCTTGAACACCGTCGTGAAAAATCGCTCCACAGATATTTTTATCCAAATCTCGGGTGAAACTAAAGTTTACACCATTTTTCAACACTAAGGTTATTTGCGGCTTATCACTAAATGTAGTTTGTACACCTTCTATACCTGGATCCTTGATAAATTCTGTCGCATTGATCTCGAACTCGTCAATTAATGCCGTTTGCACATTGTCTTCTCCTTCCTTCAAAGAAATCTGGTACAAATCATCCGAGCTCGGTGTGAAAAAAATCACTTGTCTGATGCGCCTAGCCTTTGGCTCTGCAGTTTCGGTGGAAGGAGTCGGAGCGGAGATGTTAGGAGCTGTGGTAGTTGAAGCAGGTGTATTCGTATCCTTCTTCCCACAACTAGAGGACATCATGATAAGTCCTAATGCGATGATGATGATCATTTTCATAACACAAACATACAAAGGGAGCGAATCAAATTTTGTGGATTGTACAGACCTTCCGACATTCGCTGTCTAAAATTAAAGTCATGCGTATTGTAGAATGTGTTCCAAATATTTCTGAAGGAAGAGACAAGGCAAAAATCAAAGCGATAGTCGCTGAGGTTGAAACGGTTGAAGGAGTTATGCTTCTAGACGTTGATCCTGGTGCTTCTACCAATAGAACAGTTATCACATTCGCAGGGGAACCTGATAAGGTTATCGAAGCAGCATTCCGTCTCATCAAGAAAGCGCAAGAGCTTATTGATATGCGCACTCACAAAGGGGAGCACCCGAGACACGGTGCGACAGATGTTTGTCCATTTGTACCGATTTCAGGAGTAACATTAGAGGACTGCGCAGGATTCGCTCATCAATTGGGCGAGCGCGTAGGAAAAGAATTGGGCATCCCTGGATACTACTATGAAAAGGCGGCTACAAAACCGGAAAGAGCCAACCTCGCTAATTGTCGCAAAGGAGAATACGAGGCTCTAGAAAAAATTACGACCGCAGAGTGGGTTCCTGACTTTGGACCTAACGTGGTGACAGAAAGTGTAAAAAAATCAGGTCTTTTAACCATTGGCGCGCGCGACTTTTTAGTGGCATACAACGTCAACTTAAATACTACTTCGACGCGCAGAGCAAACGCTATTGCATTTGACATTCGCGAAGCTGGCAGAACATTGAGAGAAGGAGATCCCGTAACAGGCAAACCTATTCTTGATGAAAATGGTGAACCTAAACGCATACCAGGTACGCTCAAAGCCGTGAAAGGAATTGGATGGTATATTGAAGAATATGGCATTGCTCAACTTTCGCTTAATCTTACCAATATCAGCGTCACTCCAATGCACGCTGCTTTTGAGGAAGCCGCTAAAAAGGCGGCGGAACGTGGAGTTCGTGTAACAGGATCAGAAATCGTTGGTGTAATTCCTAAACAAAGCTTGATTGACGCTGCTGATTTCTATTTGAAAAAACAAGAAAGATCACTTGGCATTTCTGATAAAGAAAAAATAAAAATCGCTGTCAAATCTCTTGGCTTAGATGATCTCGCTCCAT
Source organism: Flavobacteriales bacterium (assembly GCA_027491215.1). Classification (GTDB taxonomy): domain Bacteria; phylum Bacteroidota; class Bacteroidia; order Flavobacteriales_D; family Sanyastnellaceae; genus JAIXWP01. The sequence goes on from JAIXWP010000093.1 coordinate 17,042, forward strand.
TTAAGGCAGAGGAAAAAGTGATTGAGTATATGCTCGAGGCTCGCATGGCCAATTCGAAGAAGCTGATCAAAATGGACTTGCGTGCATTCGCTGAAGAGACCTCGAGCGAATCTCCAGCTCCTGGAGGTGGATCGATTGCGGCTTATGTAGGGGCGCTTGGCGCATCGTTGGGAACGATGGTGGCGAATTTATCCTCGCACAAAAGAGGATGGGACGAGCGTTGGGAAGAGTTTTCAGAGTGGGCTCAAAAAGGAATGATGTATCAAGAAAAACTACTTCAACTGGTAGATGAAGATACACTTGCCTTCAATAAAATTATGGAAGCTTTCGGCTTACCAAAAAACACCGAGGAAGAAAAAGCGGCGCGCAGCGCTGCAATCGAAGCTGCTTCAAAGTATGCGATGCAGGTTCCTTTTATCACCGCAGAAACCGCATATCACAGCATGGAGGTGATGCACAAGATGGCGGAAATTGGAAATCCAAATTCGATCTCAGATGCTGGTGTAGGAGCACTTTGCGCGCGCACTGCTGTTTTGGGAGCCGTGATGAATGTGCGTATTAATGCAAGTGGTATTAAGGATAAAGTTTTTACCGAAGACCTTCTTACAAAAGCAAACGAACTTGAGGCAAAAGCAGAAACTTTAGAAACAGAAATTAGAGCAATTGTTAGAAAAGCAATCGGCTAGTAAACGATGAACGAAGTGATGCGTGATTCATTTTTTGTGAATACACGAAGATGATATTTTCCTCTTGGTAAAAAAGACTCTGGCCATTGTATCGTCAAGATAGTGCTGGTGTTTGATGCGTCTAAGAAACTAGAACCGTATTTTACTATGCGACCGGAAGCATCCGAAACTTCATAAGAGACCTCATCAAACTCTAAAATCCATTCTGCAGATACGCGCAAGAAATTAGTGGTGGGATTTGGATAGATTGAAATCAATTGATTATCCAATGTCGCATCCCATTCTGGCTGCAAAATGCGCAGTGCCTTCCAAAGATCTGCGATGCCATAACCCAACGAATCTGTAGGGTATTTATAGTGATTGCAACTTTGCTCGATCGCTCTTAGAATTTCAATATTTTTTCTTGACGCACCAACAGCTTGAATAATACATGCCGCTCCTCCTGCTAGGACAGGGCTGCTGAAAGAAGTTCCGTTGCCGGTACGAATATTTCCATTCAAATCAACAAAAACGGTGTTCTGTCCCATCGCCATTGCATTGGGTTTTACAGCACCATCTGATGCTGGTCCAAAACTCGAAAACCATGCTTTGATTTCGTTTTCATTCACTGCCCCTACACACAACACGCTATCGCCATCGCTAGGTGCTGTGATAAATCTCCATGAATTCCCTCCAGAATTTCCAGCACTATTCACAACTAAAATCCCTTTGGACGCCGCGATATCCGCAGCAATTGATGAGCGTGTTGTTTCTCCATTCATATCAGCATAGGTGTGATTCATTGATGAATCATCGAATTGAGAATAACCTAAACTCGAATTGATCAAATCCACACCAAGGCTATCGGCATATTCTGCAGCAGCCACCCAATTGTCTTCTTCAATTAAATATTCAGATGCCACATCTTCTGTACGAAACAAATAGTAGCTCGCATCAGGAGCTGTTCCGATCAATGAATCTGGAATCCAGCCAGCCATTGTGCTCAGCACGAATGTGCCGTGATTACTATTATTATAAACGTTGTTAGATGATGGATTCACAAAGTCTCTAGTACCGAGAATCGCTCCCCTTTCTCGAAGACGATCGAACGCTCCGATTTGATCTGCTTTGTCCCAACCGCTATCAAATTGTGCAATCACAACTCCTTCTCCAGTGTATCCATGCTCGTGCAGTAAATGCGCATTGATCATCGAAACTTGTCGAAACGACGGACCATAAAAATCTTCATACTCTTCAGTAATATCGAAAGATACAACTCTCCGCTTCTCAACATTTAATAGAGTCCAATCTTTCTCAATACTCGCGCCTCCATTCCCTTTCATGGTCTTTACTTCTGAAACAAAAGGAAGAGAAGAAACGTGATCTAGAATTTGTTGTCGAAATAAGGTGTCATCCACAATTAGAGTGGCACTGTTGAACCATTTGCTGGTGTGATGAATGTGACAGTTGCCAATGGTGGTCAACGATTGAACATACGTTGGATTAACAGGCAAATCTTTCCATTCTAATGGAATGCCCCACTCCACGCGTCTTTCAATTGATTTTTTTGATAAAAAAGCTTCTGGCTGATTCAATGAATATGGTGTGCCCTGCTTATCTGAGAAAATAATATAATAAGCCTCAGGAGCTGTTTGAGCGATCCCTAGCAACGTCCAAAATGTCGCTAAACAGGCAAATATCCATTTCATAATGTGAATGTACGAAAGAACGGGCTAAACAGAAAAGTCATGCTACTTCTTCAACACCCCACCCTCGTAGACTTCCACTTTTGAAACGAGTCCTTTTTCATTGTAGTAAATCACTTCCCCTTCCAGTTTACCCTCGACATAATCTCCTTGCATTTTCACTTGTGTTCCTTCCAATTTTTCGCGTTGCGTGATACCTAGCTCCATATCTTCTTTTGACGCCGGTACTTGGACAAAATTCCCTATGTCGTGCCATTCAGTAAATGGACCATCCTTTTCTCCCTCAGTATAGGTGTATTCTGATTTTGGAATACCCGAATCATAGTACTCCTTGAATGTTCCATTGACATATTTACGTTTGGTCTCTGTTCCGTTTTTGTATAGTACGCTGAGCTCAATACGTCCTTTTGAATTGTAGTGGTGCCAAGTTCCCTCCTTCACCCCCTTGATATATTTTCCTTGAAAATCTATGGTTCCATTTTCATTCCAAGAAGTAAAATCACCATCGAATGATTCAACAACGTAAGTTCCTTCGCGCATTTTTTTCCCACTCTCATAATACTCCACGAAAGGACCGTCTTTCAATCCCATTTTATAAGGGAAAATGGCTAGGAGTTTTCCAGAAGGAAAATAATACCTGCAACCTCCGTTGAGAAGGCTATCCGAATAATTTTCCTCCGCTATCAATGTGCCTTTTCTATCATAAAGTTTCCAGAGTCCTTCGCGGCAGCGTTTCTGCTTACCCTCGATATTTTTCAAAACAAATCGACCTTCGCTCATGAGGCCGCCTGTTTCATAGTATGAAATATTATCTGTGATTTCTTCACCTTTCACGTGAGTCATTTTGGTCATTAACTCCCCTGTAATGTAGAACCACTCCCACTCACCGATGGGTTGGCCGTCTTTGAATTGTCCTTTATACAAAAGAGCTTTTGGATTATTGCCATAAACTCTGATCCAAGCACCTTGGCGTTTGCCTTTAGCGTCGGTCAGGTTATAGTCCTTACCTGCCTCCCCTTGAGGAAAAATGTGACCTGGCTTTTGAGAAAAAGCGAGAACACTCAAGAAAATAAAGAGGCTTAAAATTCCGAAACGCATGATGAATGGCGCTCGAAGAGAAGGTGAAGATGCGGTCATATCCATGATTTTTATCAATTCCGGGGGCGCAAATGTCAAATATGGTGCCCGGTGTGAAATTATTGTGAGAAAAGTTAACTCACAAGTAGCCCAACGAAAGTTGTACACGTCAAATTGTAATGTACTTTTGGGCGCCCGAGGGAATTTTAGAGTTTCATCGGCATTAAACGAAACGTCAATCTTTTTTCACAAATTACAATGAAAGTAACAGTTGTAGGTGCAGGAAATGTTGGAGCTACCTGTGCTGATGTTTTGGCTCATCGCGAAATCGCGAATGAAATCGTGTTGGTGGATATTAAGCCAGGCTTTGCAGAAGGTAAGGCATTGGATATTTGGCAGACTTCGCCAATCAACCTTTACGATTCTCGCACTATTGGTTCAACAGATGATTACTCTAAGACTGCAGGGTCTGATGTAGTAGTTATCACAAGCGGATTGCCACGCAAACCTGGCATGAGCCGTGACGACTTAATCGCTACCAATGCTGGTATCGTTAAGACTGTTACTGAAAACATCATCAAGCACTCTCCAGATGCAATCATCATTGTGGTATCAAACCCACTTGATGTAATGACATACTGCGCGTTCCTATCTGCAAAGGTGGATAGCAAAAAAGTATTCGGTATGGCTGGTATTCTTGATACTGCTCGTTACCGCGCATTCCTTGCTGAAGCTTTGAATTGCTCACCAAAAGATATCCAAGCGGTATTGATGGGTGGTCACGGTGATACAATGGTTCCACTTCCACGCTACACTACAGTTGGTGGTATCCCAGTAACTGAATTGATCGATGAAGAAAAATTGAACGCAATCGTTGAGCGTACGAAAGTAGGCGGTGGCGAAATCGTTAATCTTCTTGGCACTTCTGCTTGGTATGCTCCTGGTGCAGCAGCTGCTCAAATGGTAGAGGCTATCGTTCGCGATCAAAAGAGAATCTTCCCAGTATGCGCATGGTTGCAAGGTGAGTATGGATTGAAAGATATCTATCTCGGTGTACCAGTAAAACTTGGAAAGAATGGTATCGAAGAAATCATCGAGCTTCAATTGAATGACGCAGAAAAAGAATTGCTTGCTTCATCTGCTAAAGCAGTGAAAGAAGTAATGAATGTTCTTGACAATATGAATATCGTGAATGCATAATTGACTATGTCGTCAATGAGAAGAGGCCCCGATGGGGCCTCTTTTATTTTATCAACTCTCGAAGTGCTTTACAAAATTCTTTTGGTAATTCCATATTAGCAGCATGCGCTGCATTTGGAATAATAGCCATTCTCTCATCGGGAATATTATATTCTTCCTTCAGTGCAAATGCTGTGGTGAGTGGAATCAATAAATCATATTCTCCCCATATCAAATAGATAGGCATTTTAAATTGATAGTCCATTACTTGATAGTATTTTTCAAACCCTATCAAATGATCCAGTAATTTTTTTTGATGAGCCCTTTGAACATGATCAGGCTCTTGAAACATTGCCTCAAAAATAAAATCAGGAATGTATGGTACCTTGTGATAGATGATTTTCAACGATTGCTTCATTACTTCTGGTGTCGGGGGAATGAGCAATTGTTCAATATTATTCAACCCCATCGTAGCTGCAATCTGATTTGCGTAAGACAATTGATAATGCTTTGCTGGTGCGTCGTAGATGACCAATTTAGAAACATAATCGGGATAATAATGCGCGAAATGTGATGCTACTAACCCACCATAAGAATTCCCCACTACAATGATTTTCTCATTAACTCCAAGAAAATCAATGGTCGCCTTTAGATGCTCTACTTGATCTTTAATCGTGTACCCATCCTGTTTCATGAGAGTAGTTCCACTGCCGAGAAGATCTGTTATAATCACATCATAATCGGCGTTCAGGATACGCGCTGCGTCATACCATTGAAGCAAACCATTGGCTCCAAAGCCATGGATCAACAACATTTTTTCTTTTCCAGTATTTGAAGCATAAACTGCGTGAACAGCTTGTTCATCTTCAAATTGAAAGTACTTAATGCCCGATCGATTCCATTTTCGAGAACGCTGACGTTCTAGTATTTTGATGATATTGAATGAAAATCTGCGCTTGCTTTTGTCGTCGTTCAAGTTGTAATCGTTTCCCATCTCTCCCTGCGAATAAGAGTGTTGTACTTTCTGTGAAAAAGCAAGTATGCTCAACGAGAGTAATAGCAGCATTAATCCACAACGTTTATTATAGGTAGCACTCGATAAAGGTCCTGTCATATACATTGTTTTTTGTATTCCACTATGTACTTACTTATTCCACGAACATAAAAAAGAAAACCCCTCACTTTCGGTGAGGGGTCTTAATAAGCTGTTATTTTTTAGCTGGCGCTTTTTTCGGCGAGCTCACTGGAGCTGGTGCCGGAGCTGGCGCTGGTGGAGGCGTTGGAGCCTGCGGAGCTGGAGGAACTGCTGCACCAAGATCTTGTGTTGCAGCTGGGCGCATTGGACGCTTCGCATACTTCAACTCATCTGTGATGTTTTTACCACCCATTAATTTCTCAATAATAAACAATACATAACGCACGTCTACAACTATTGTACGTTGTAACTCTGGCTCATAAGCGATGTCTCCGCTCATTGCCTCCCAGTTACCATCGAATGCGATACCGATAAGGTTACCATCAGCATCAATCGTTGGGCTACCTGAGTTACCACCAGTAATATCTAGGTCTGCAATGAAGCAAACTACTAGTTCACCTTTGCTATTTGCGTATTTACCAAAATCTTTTTTGTTGATCAACTCAGCAAGACGATTTGGAACAACGAACTCTGGATTCGTTTCATCACGCTTCTCCATGATCCCTTTTGTAGTAGTATAGTAATCATAGTTTACAGCATCAGCTGCAGTGTAGTTTTTCACTTGACCGTAAGTGATACGCATTGTGCTGTTAGCGTCTGGAGAATATGCCTTATCAGGATTCATTTCTCTCAAACCTTTCACAAACAAACGGTATCCTGTATCGAATTTATCTTGTGCATCATTCGCGAATGTTGCACGATACTTTTCGATAGCGCTCTTACCTACCATCACAGCCATATCCTTGTCAAATACTTTTTGTGAAGGCTTATCAAGGAATGCCATCAATTTTTCTTTAGAAACTAAGAATGATGTAGCAAACATTTTTTCTGTGAATGCTGCTTCGTTGCCTTTGAACTTAGCGTCGATGGTCGACATCCAAGTTGGACGTTGATCAGCAGAGATTTTTGTACGATACAACTTTGTCAAAGCAGCGAAGACATCCTTCTCTGTTTGCATGTCATAATCCTTATAGAAATCTTCCGCCTGACCTTTGAAGTTATCAAGAATAGCTTTGCGTTTTGTCTCGTCAGTTTCCTTCATTGCTGCCTCAAACGTGCGGGCAAAACGGAAAGCGAAGAGCGTCAAATCAGAACCAATCAAACCTGCCTCAAGTGCATAAACGTTTGATTTTGCAGTAGCATTCGTTGCATCATAATATGCCTTAATCATATCCAATGCCTTTCCATATTCAGCTTGACGACTTGGATCTTTCGCAGCCCAATCAGCAAACTTTGCTTCTTGCTTTTGCTTTTTATCATAAACATTCAAACGCTTCAAGCCTTTGCTCTGTCCGATAAAATACTTCCAATAGTTTGCAGTAGAAGCATACTTAGCTGCATACTTCAAACGCACAGCTGGATCTGCATCCATGTGCTTTTTCATTGTGCTCAATTTCAAATCACGAACCTCAACAGTTGCTGGGTTAGTTAGATCTAAAGCTTGTTGTACACCCCATGATGAAAGGAAACGATCGGTAGTTCCAGGATAACCCATGATCATTGCATAGTCACCTTCTTCAACACCATTAATGTTTACAGGAAGAAAATGTTTTGGAGCGTATGGCTTATTATCTGCAGCGTAGTCAGCAGGATTGTTGTCCTTGTCTGCGTAAATGCGCAACATAGAGAAGTCACCTGTATGACGAGGCCACATCCAGTTGTCAGTGTCACCACCAAATTTACCAACGCTTTCAGGAGGGTTACCTACGAGACGAATATCTCTGTATGTGCTGTAAACGAAAAGGTAAAACTCATTACCGTAGAAGAAACTTTTCACTTCAGCTTCGTACTTTCCACCTTCTGCAGCCTTACCAGCCATTTGACCGATCTTGCCTTGAATTGCAGCGGTGCGATCTGCTTCGCTCATGTCTGCAGTAATGCCATCAAGAATTGTTTTAGTAACATCCTCGATACGCACCAAGAATGAAATTTCAAATCCAGGAATTGGAAGTTCTTCATTCATTGACTTTGCACAGAATCCGTTAGTCAACATGTCGTTTTGAACGGTTGAAAGACTCTGAATCGCATCGTAAGCACAGTGGTGGTTTGTAAAAATCAAACCTTTATCACTTACTACTTCACCTGTACACTGACCGCCGTTCAAACGAACAATAGCGTCCTTTAGTGATGCATTGTTAATGCTGTAAATCTCTTCTGCTGTCAAGTTGAGTCCGAGATTTTTCATCTCAGCTTCATTCACTCGATTGAGAAGGCTTACGAGCCACATTCCTTCATTCGCTTGAACGAACATTGGCAAAGCCAATAAAGCGAGAAGAATTAATTTCAATCTACTTTTCATGATTTGTTATGGTTGTAAAAAAATGGTTTCTATTCTTTGGTCCACTTGGCCTCGGCCAGCAGAGCATCTATCTCGGCATACAGTTCATCCAATTCTTTTGGACCCTTATGTCGATCTTCAATCTTCTTGACTTGACCGTCAAGATGAACTTCTGTAATGACACTAGGTAAATCCGTAATGGGAGAATCGTATTTATCCTGTAAACTAAAGTAATTGATGCTGCGAATCTTCTCTTGTATTTTTTTAAGAGAGGCTGTATCGAAGTTTGTGTGGTAACTACCGATGCGATCTACAAAGTTCTTTCCTTCGTATTGTACTCTTCCAGAAGTGTAAATCTGCACATTGTAGATAGGACAAGTACCATAGCACGCAGTGCGCATCATTGAAATCAATAACTCTTCTTTCTGTGCTTCTTCTACTACTGGAGGTGCTGGCACTTCAGCAGTGGGTGGAACTGCAATATCTGGTGTCGAGGCAGCTTGTACTTTGGATCTGCATCCAACAGAAGCTGCTATGGCAGTGATTGCGAGTGCTAAGAATAATTTCGAAATAATTGCTTTCATTAAAAATTGTTTTTTCGATTCTTACACGAACCCTGCCGAAACGAGATTACTTGCCTTTTCTATCGCTCAACTTCTTTTGTTGATCTTTTTGAATTTGCTCAAGACGCTCAGCGAAACTTGATTTCTTCTTTGGCTTCTTTTTATTCTCTTCAATCTTTGCTCTGATCGCTCCTTCATCGATGATGTAATTTTTAATCACAAACATTTGTCCGATAGAAATCATGTTAGCAGTAAAATAATACATGCTCAAACCAGATGGCATATTATTAAAGAAGAACAGCATCATTACAGTGAAAAGATTCATCATCACTTTCATGTTTGGCATACCAGGTTGTTGCACTGTTGGCTGCGCGCTCATGCTCATTTTTGTATAAACAAATGTAGAAGCCGCCATCAACAAAGTGAATCCACTGATGTGATTTCCATAGATGCTTGAAAGAACAGGAATGTTTTGCGTCCAGCTAAAGATACTATCGTATGCAGCCAAATCATCTGCCCATAAGAAGCTCTGACCGCGCAATACAATCTCCGCGGGGAAGAAGCGGAACATTGCATAAAGAATTGGCATCTGAAGCAATACAGGAATACATCCAGCAAAAGGATTCACTCCCGTTTGACGATATAACGCCATGATAGCTTGTTGCTTTTCTACAGGATTTTCAGCCTTCTCGTACTTCTTATTGATCTCATCAATCTCAGGCTTCAACACACGCATTTTAGCGCTGCTTAAGAAGTTTTTCCACGTAATTGGGAACAACACCATTTTAATGATGATGGTAACGATCAAAATGATCAAACCGAAACTGGTGATATAAGATGAGAAGAACCAGAACAATGGGCGAACAACATACTTGTTGATCACGCCAATAATGCTCCAACCGTAGTCTATGATATTATCAAACTCTTCTGCCTTTACTTCAGACAAATAATTGTAATCGTTTGGACCGAAGTAAAACTCCATATCCGTTGAGGCAGAAACTCCCGTCAATGGCAAAGCCAAATCAGCGTAGTATCTCTTCGTCGTCACACTGTCTTTCATGACTTGAACTGCCAACTCACCATCTGCTTTGAAGTTGGTGCCGCTAATGATTGCCGCTGTAAAATAATCTTGTTTGAAAGCTACCCAGTTGATTGACTTTTCAGTGCGAGCCACATCATCTCCGCTTTCGCTCAGGTAATCACGATCTTCTTCATTTTCTCTGAAATAAACAGAGCACTTGCTTCGCTCTGCTGAAATACCTTTTTCATTCGCATGACCTACGGCTAACCACTGAAAGCGCATATTATCTGCACCCAATTGCAATTCATTTCCGATACCCACCACGTTCACTTTTACTGGAACCGAATAGCTGTTCGGTTCGAAGTGGTAAGTTAATTCCAAAAATTTCGCAGGATCATTGGTAGCCAATCTCATCACAAGATCTTGTGCCGCTGACTTTGCATCTATGCTATTTGCGCTTGGTGTAAAGAAGAAATAATCTGAACTGTATTTTCCTTTTCCTGCCAAGTTCATTGTGAGTTTCATCTTCGAAAGACTATCTACCCACAAATCAATAGGCTGTTGGTCTTTGTAACGCTTGTATCCATCCATCAAGGTCACGCCCTTGATCATACCACCCTTGGTACTGAAAGTAACTTTGATCTTGTTGTTTTCTACAACGATATCTTTCTCTTGGCCCATTGCAGCCGCGCCGAAGATTCCGAATCTATTGTCTAGTGCTGCATTGCGAGCGCTATCCGAAGCGAAACTCTCTGCTGGGATGATGGCTGCTGCTGGGGCAGATGCTGGCAATTGAGGCGCTGCCGCTTGCACTTGCGCAAGGCTGTCTTGCTTTTGTCTCTCAGCTAATTCTTCTGGTGATGGTGTATTGAACCATGAAAACCCGATCACTAGGCCGAGCATTAATAACAAACCAATAATGGTATTACGGTCAAATTTCATAATAAGGTATCTGCAATAAGGCCGCAAAAGTCGGTACTAGCGCGCGTCAAATCTCATTTTTAGTGTTTTTTTTTATTATCATTTTTCGAAAAGCGCCAAAAAAGGGGGAAGTTTGCACCCGATGTCGAGCCTGAGCCCCCATTCAACGCGTAAATATTGGATCTCAATGATCCTATTGGTGGCGCTATGCCTGACTTTCGGCTTGCTTGAATTGATAACCGGATCAGTATCCATTGATTTTCAAAGCATTCTCTCCATTTTAGGTAAAAATGAAAGCGAGTCAGCTCAGAGTGTCATCATTTGGGAATCTCGCATTCCACGGCTATTTGCTGCATTTTGGGCCGGCGCTGGTCTTGCACTCAGCGGCTGGATCATGCAAACCCTCTTCAGAAACCCATTGGCATCACCTTCCATATTAGGCATCACAAGTGGTGCTTCGCTCGGTGTGGCTTTGTTAATGATGTCTGGTTTCTTGATCGGCGTACCCTTGCAAGGAACGCTAGGAACCTTTACCATTGCAGGAGGAGCAATGCTTGGAGCAGTGCTCGTGTTACTTCTAGTGATCGCCATTGCATCACGAATGCGAGATCAAGTGAGCCTGCTCATTGTGGGAATCATGCTGGGCCATTTTACAAGTGCTATCGTGAGTGTACTTCAATTCAAAACCAATCCAGAAGCACTTAGAAGCTACGTGCTATGGGGGATGGGTACATTTACAGACACCAACTATTTGGAAATACTTCTTATTGCGGCTATTGTCGCGATGGGAGCTATTGTAATTTTTTTCAAGAAAAAAGCTTTGAACATTCTCATGCTCGGCGATGAATATGCCCAATCTTTAGGTGTTTCAGTAAAAAAAATGAGAGTGGTGATGATTATCGTGAGTGGTACCATGGCTGGAGTGATCACAGCTTTTTGCGGCCCCATTGCATTTATCGGACTAGCGGTGCCGCACTTTACAAGAATACTCTTAAAGACGACCCACCATGCTACACTATTCCTTCCAATGATACTAATGGGAGCCGCTGTCGGAATGGGATGTGATCTCATTTCCAAAACAGCAGAGATTCCTCTTAATGCTGTCACCTCCGCAATGGGAGCGCCAGTGGTTATTTTCATTTTGGTAAAAAACGCAAAGTCAAAAGCACTGATATGAGCCAGCCACTTGAAATAAAAAATCTGCGCGTTGGCTTTCCTAACAAGGTGCTTTGCGAAATCAATACTAAACTTCATCCAGGGCAATTGACCGCTTTGATTGGTCGAAATGGAACGGGCAAATCAACACTTATACGCACCATCGCAGGACTAATTTCTCCATTGGGTGGTGGAGTATATTATCAAGGACAAAACTTGAATGAATGTAAACCTCTAGAGTTGGCTCGCTTGGTGAGTCTTGTGCTCACGGCTCGCCCTCCTGTGCAAGGTATATCCGTGCAAGCTGTACTCGAGATGGGGCGATATCCGCACCAAATGCTGAATGTAGATCATGAGCGAGATCAAGCATTGGTGATGCACTTTGCTGAGAAGCTTGGAATATTGAGGCTTCTAGAGCAATCATTGGAAAAACTAAGCGATGGTGAAATGCAGAAAGTGATGATTGCCAAAGCATTTATCCAAGAAACTCCTATCATCCTACTTGATGAGCCCACCGCCTTTCTCGACTACATCGCAAAGGATGAGGTATTTGAATTACTCTCCAAAACCGCGCATGAACTGAATAAAATAGTATTGTTTTCAAGTCATGATTTAAATCTCATTGAGCGATTCGCAAATGAAAAAATACAATTATCGTGAACGCTATCAATGTTCATAGGTAATAGATAAAAAAGGCGCGATAGTTGACTTAACTTCGCAAATAATATCCCAAGGATTATGAAAAAAATCATCATTGCTTCCCTCCTACTTGCGTTTGCGGTAGCTTCATTTGGACAAACTGCAAAACTCATCGACCCCAAAATAACCGACGTAACGGTATTTATGGCAGGAGCTCAAGTCACCCACACCGGTGACGTTTCTTTGAAGACGGGCGAAAATCAACTTCGCATTTCCGATCTCACAGTCAACCTCGATCCTAATTCTATTCAGGTAGAGGGCAACGCTAACTATACCATTGTATCAGTAAGACACCAAGTCAACTATTCAATGGATGCCACACGTAATCCAAAAATCAAAGTTATCAGCGATAGCTTGGAAGACATGCAATTCAAGCAAAAGGAAGTTCAAGGCTTGAAGAATGTGGTACTGCAAGAAAAGTCATTGTTAGAAGCTAATAAATCTATAAAAGGCACTAATAGCTCACTAATCGCCGAAGATTTGGAAGAAATGGCCAACTTTTTTCGTGAGCGTATGAAGCAAATTGAATATCGTTGGTTAGAATTGACAGAACAAGAAAACAGTAATAACCGAACGATCATTCGGTTACAAAACCAATTAAATCAATTGAATGCAAGAATCAGCGAAAATCCAAGTGAGATTCTGATTACTGTGCAGTCTTCTAAAGATCAAAAAACCAATTTAAAAGTATCTTATTTTGCTTATCAAGCAGGCTGGTATCCCGTTTATGATTTGCGCGCGGAGGATATCAATTCAAATATCGAATTTGCTTACAGAGCGAAAGTATTCCAGAGCACTGGCAACGATTGGAACGATGTAAATCTTACCATTTCTACTGGCAATCCAAACATTGGCGGGCAAGCACCTCAGCTGAGTCCTTGGTATATCAACTTATACCAACAATATCAGAAGCGTTTAGAGTATAAGACAAACGCTCCTGCATTCGAAATGAACGCAACTCCTTCTGTGGCATACTCTGATGCGATAGGAGAACAAGATCTGTTTAGAGGAAAAACGATGGCAGATTTTACTTCCATTCAGAACAATACAGTAAGCACTGAGTTTAAGATTAGTCTGCCTTATGATGTACCAAGCGACAACCAGCAATATGATGTAATCATGCAAAAAGAAACGATTACTGCTCTATATGATTACGTGACGATTCCTAAATTGGATAATGACGCCTTCTTGAGAGCGCGCCTTACGAATTGGATGCAGTACAGCTTGTTGCCTGGAGAAAGTAATATTTATTTCAAGGGAACATTTGTAGGCAAAGGATACATTGATCCTGTACAAGCGAATGATACTTTAACGATTTCGCTTGGCCGTGACCGTGCCATCAACATTAAGCGAGATCAAATTAAAGAATACTGCCAGACTACTACTTTCGGGTCGAAGCAAAAGACAACGAAAGCATACGAAATCAGTATTACCAATACTAAGAAACAAGATATCACCATTGAGGTAGAAGATCAATTGCCAATTTCGCAAAACGGAGAATTAGAAGTAGAGACCGAAGAATTATCAGGCGGAACTTATGATGAAACCACTGGTAAAGTGACTTGGAAATTGACAATTCCCGCAGGGACAACGGTAAAAAAACAACTTCGATTTAGTGCGAAGTACCCGAAAAAACAATTTGTATCAGGATTATAATGGAAGGAAAATTAGTTTCAGCGAACATACCAACACAGGTCGGAAAATTCACGATGCATGCTTTTGACAGCGGCAGACCTGAACTCCCGCATCTGGCGCTGGTAGCTGAAAACACGAAGTTGGATGGAGTTGTGGATGTTAGAATTCATTCTGAGTGTTTAACTGGAGATGTGTTCGGAAGTTTGCGATGTGATTGCGGAGAGCAATTACAAGCCGCAATGAAGCATGTAGAAGCTAACGGCGGCGTGATTATCTACCTACGTCAAGAAGGACGTGGTATTGGGCTTGTAAACAAGCTCAAGGCCTATAACCTCCAAGATGAAGGAATGGATACCGCAGAAGCCAACATCGCATTAGGCTTTCATGCTGACGAGCGCGACTTTACTCCAGCCATAGATATTCTTCATTTTTTTCAAATAAAAAAAGTAAGAATACTCACCAATAATCCAGAAAAATTCGAGGCTTTGCAAACGAGCGGCATTGAGGTTGTTGAGCGCATTGCTCTCACCACACCAAAGCACGCGGAAAATCAATTCTATCTAGAAACAAAGCGTAAGGTCTTCCGACACGATGTGTAAATGACAAATTACAAGTGACAAGGGACAAATGACAAGGGATCTCGGCTTTGCCGAGAACAAATGACAAGGGACAAATAAGTTGATGCTTTGCACAATAAAAAATCTCGCAGAATGCGAGATTTTTTATTATTTGTCATTTGTCACTTGTAATTTGTCATTGAACTAGTCTTCATCTCTCACTTTCAGCGAGAGCAAGCCTGCTAAGATCATCGTACAGCCTCCTAGGGTGATGATGCTCATTGTATTTCCCCCGAAAACATGTGCTACTAAATATCCGAAAATGGTTGCAGCTACAATTTGAGGAATTACAATAAAGAAGTTGAATACTCCCATGAAATATCCCATGCGATCTGCTGGAAGATTTCCAGCGAGAATAGCGTAAGGCATTGATAAGATACTTGCCCAAGCTATACCAACAAGCCCCATCGATACAGCGATCATCATTGGATCTGAAATAAATCGAAGTGATATCAAACCAAGACCACCAATGATCAAACAGATCATGTGCGTCTTTCTTCTATTGGTCATCTTCGCAATGAATGGAAGTAGTAGTGCAAACAATGCTGCCACACCATTTCGAATCGATGAACAGATGTTGAGCCAATCAGCACCATCATTGTATTGAGCTCTTACGCGATTCAGTTCTGCTTTTTCGGTATCATTCATCACCGGGCTTTCTGAATAATGATTTGCTAAATTGATAGAGATAGCAACATCACTTTTCCCAGATTGAAACTGAAGTGCGTCCGCAGCATCTACTGTCAAATTTCTGAGCTGTTTCAACTCTTCTGGAGAGCCTTTGAAATCGGCCAAACTAGTCGATAGATCTGACTGCATTTTTTCGAAAATAGGTCGATCTATTTTCATGTCATAAATATTTGCAGTAACCGCATTGGTCGAATAAATCCACATGGCAAATAGTGAAAACCATGTAAAAAATTGCACCCACGCCAATTGACGCATGGTCTTTGGCATTTTGAGAATTCCTGTAAATGGCTCTGCAAAAGCTTTAGCCAGAGAAGTCTTTTTGCGTTCAGCATTAAACTCCTCCATGTCATGTGGAGGAATTTCCTTGGTAGTAAATACGGTGTATAAAACAGCCGCCAGAAATGCAACACCCCCCACATAAAATGACCATTTTACAGAGTCAGGTATAACGCCGCTTTCTGCCGTATTGCTGATACCAAACCAATTCGTAAATACCCACGGCAATGAAGCAGCGATGACTGATCCAGTACCGATGAAAAAGCTTTGCATCGCAAAGCCTTTGGTTCGTTGCTCCGATGGAAGTTTATCTCCAACAAATGCGCGGAAAGGTTCCATTGAAATATTGATGGATGCGTCTAACACCCAGAGCATTCCTCCGGCTATCCATAGTGCTGGAGAATTCGGCATAATAAACAATGCTATTGAAGCTAGCACTGCTCCTATGAAGAAATAAGGCCTTCTTCTACCCCAGTACGGATGCCATGTGCGATCACTTAAGTATCCGATGATAGGCTGGACTAATAATCCAGTCAATGGCGCAGCTATCCAAAGAATTGGAATCTCATCTTTATTTGCTCCGAGTGTTTCGAAGATTCTACTAACGTTTGAGTTTTGTAGTTCAAATCCGAACTGAATTCCTAGAAATCCGAAGCTCATATTCCAGATTTCCCAGAAGCCTAATTTGCGTTGGTTCATACGTAGGTCGGCGGTTTGTTTAGTTAGTGTATGATGTACACGTCCCGCAATATATGTAAAAAAAAAGCCCCTCGTCCAAGACGAGGGGCTTTTAATATTATGAGTTTCTGAATGCTTACTTCGTAACCATCATACGCTCAGTGATCACTTCATTACCGAAGGTCATTTCTACCATGTAGAGACCTGAAGTAAGTGGACGATCAAAAGCGATAACTGTGTTAAGAGCGCCTTCAACAACATAACGGTTAGTCCATACAACGCGACCAGTAGCATCCATGATGCGGATGTTCACGTTTTCTGAATCGATACCCGCAAGGTTCAAGTTCACCAACTCACCATTAGATGGGTTAGGATAGATCGCTGCGAATACACCGTTTTCAGTGTTGCGTTCCATGTACAATTCTGATGGAAGTGTTTCATCTTCAGCTACAACCATACCTGGTGCAACACCAGCGATACGTAGGTAGAAGAAGCTAGCATCATCATATGTACCAGGACCTGAAGCGAATACTGGACGGATTCTTACACGGTAACGAGCGCCACCGAATACCCCTGGGATATTGCTTGTGCGGAAGAAACGTGAAGAAGTACCAGTGTTCACAACCTGAGCACCTAGAAGATCAGCTGGATCACCAGCATTGTCAACTAGTTCGAAGCTCCAATCCCATGATTGAACAGCACATACAGAGATATCAGTAGAAATGAATGCACCGATAGCACGAGTTACTGGATCACGGTCAGCAAATCTCAAGTTTACAGCTGGTTGTGCAGCGATAGTGATAGTGCAAGTTTCATTGCTGTTAGCAATTACTTGAACTGGAGCACCTGCAGCATCAACTAAGTTGAATACAGAGCTAACACCAACGTTGTAAGATTGACCATACTGAAGACCAGCAACACTTGACAACAAGATCTGAGTGCTGTTAGTTGAGCTTGCAGTATAAGCTGTGCTTGTAGCTGTGTTTGTGAACACAAAATTGTAGCTGTTTGTACCAGTCCAGTCAGCCTTGAATGCTTGACACAATGAAGCGAAGCTAGGACCATTGTCACAACGTGAGTCGTTCAATGTTTGGATACATACGCTTGCAGTACCAGGAGTTCCGCTCATATCACGAACAGCAACCCAGTACTGTTGACCTGGAGTAAGACCGCCTGTGATGTAGATTTCAGAACCAGTATTAGAAGCATTAGCTGTTGAAGTAGCAGAAGCAGTTGGTACAGAAGCACCAGCTTGATCTTCAACTTCGATTTCAACGTTTTGTGTACCTGTTACAGCGATACGAACAGCGTTAGAAGCTGCAGTGAAGCGGTACCATACGTCGTTACCAGAAGCTTCAGAAGGTGTAGCATTTGCAAGGTTTACGTTGAAGCTAGAGCAACCTGGGAATTGTGGAGGAGCAACTGCTGTAGCGTTAGCTTGAGCATCGTTTGCAACACCAGCAACCAGAGTTACAGTGTAGTCTTCTGTTTCACCACCACCTGTGCTGCTACAAGCATCAAACGTTGTGTTTGAATAAACCTCACGTACACGAAGTCTTGTAGTTCCTAATAAAGCATTAGCTGGTACAATGAAGTTAATTGTTGCTGTTCCAAAAGAACCAAGACTGTTTTGCTGTCCGATTTTTTCAGATGATTCGAATATACCATTACGGTTGTAGTCGATCCAAGCTGCAATATTATTCGCAGATGTCCAGCTACCTACTGTCAATGAAGCTGTGTATTCTCCGCCAGAAGCTAGAGTTGTAGTGAATCCTGGAGTAGGAGTATACAATGTATAATCAGTTGCATTCACACCTGAAGTGTTATTGATACCACCAAGAACAACTGCCTCAATATAATCACCTGCAGTATTACCTCCAGCGTTTGGAGTGCAATAACACTCTGTACCTGCTGACATACCTACTGTCTTAGGAGCTGAGATACCTAGGTATCCGCCTGGAAGAGAGCAAGTCACACGACAACGATAAGTAGTTGCTGCAGTTTGTGAACCAGTATAAGTAGAACCAGTAGCACCTGGGATATTCACCCAACCTGCACTAGTTACTCTCTGCCACTGATAAACATAACCTGTCAATGGAGTAGCAACACCAAGTGTGAAGTTTTGACCAGAACAAGCTGTTGCAGGACCGTTCAATACACCTACCGATGGAATACCAGTACAGTTTGGAGGAGTTGCTTTAATTGCGAATTCATCCAAGAAACAGTTGTCTCCATTACCAGAACGGAACAACAATGCAACATAAATAGTTGATTGGTTACCAGTTGCAGTAGGAAGCGTCATTTCTTTCTTCTTCCATTCAGCTGTACCTGATGCCAATGAGCCATCATGACGAGTAATAAATGGACCAGCATTAGTCCAAGTTGAACCGTTTGTTGACCACTGTACCTGAACACCTTCGTTCAAATATTGACCAGAGCTGTATGAAGCATTATTATTATTTCTCCACCAGAACTCAACATCGATAGATTGAGCGCCTACTGAAGTAACAGGAGCTGCAATCACGCGTGATTGGTTGCCATTAGCAGAGCTGAATGAGTTGAAATACAACATTTGGCTACCACCGAATGGTGTAGTAGTTGGGAATGAACCTGTTGTAGCAAGGTTAATGGTAGTTGTACCAGTAACGTTTTGAATTGCCCAACAATCAGCAGTAGCAGCATCAAAGTTCTGAGTGTAAGTAAGAGGTGCAGAAGCACAACCAGTTGTAATCAAAAGTGGACCTGCCCATGTAGATTGGTCACCAGGGCCACAATTAGCACGTACATAAACGTGATAGTTTGTTTCTGGGTTAAGACCAGTGATTTGAGCGTTAGTATTTGTAGTAACGTTCGACATTGTTCCAGTACCTGCAGTGTAGCCTTGAGGACCGTACTCCAACTGCCAAGCTGTTTCAACACAACCAATGTTCCATGAGAATGAAGCGCTGTTGTTTGTAACACCAGTAGAAGCTAAAGATGATGGAGCTGGACAAGAAACTGCTTGAGAAATAGTGATCGTGTAATCTTCAATTTCACCATAAGCGTTGTTCGCACAAGGAGTAACAGCGTTACCATTTGTAGCAAACATTGCACGAACGCGCAGTCTGTGAGCACCAAGTGGAGGGTTACATGCAAGTGTGATTGGGAAAGTTGCAGAAGAACCTAGCACTCCTACCTGACCTGAACCTGTAACTAGACCTGCAGAGAATCCGATACGCTCTGAAGTAGAGAATACTCCGTCATCATTGTAGTCGATCCATGCTGCATAGCCTTCACTGTATTGACCAGCGAAAACTGTACAACCATAAGTCTGACCAGCTTGAAGAACGGTAGTGTGAAGTGGGTTCGTGCTAGTAGTATAATCAGAATATCCAGGACCCTGAACGTTTGGTAATGTTGAAGAATCTAACGGATCTGGGTCAGAAGGACAACCAGTACCAGAGTTGTTATCCAATGAGTTCAATGTTACGCGAGCAATTACGTCACCATCAGCACAACCGTAAGTTGTAACTGGCAAACAGTAGCATGAAAGTGGAGGATTCATTGTGATAGCTACTACGTTAGAAGTTGCAGTCAAGCCACTTGTTGAACAAGTTGTTACACGACGGTAAGAGCTTGCTACCAATTGAGTTCCAGTGAAGTTAGCCGTAGTAACACCTGTTGATGCCCAACCAGAACCAGTATTTACTTCCCATAGGTAAGAAATTCCGATATCTGAAGAACCACCTGTTACGTTGATTGTGAATGACACATCACCGCAAACAGAAGGAGTTGTTGTTGCAGCCGTTCCAGCAGCTGGAGTGCCAGAGCATGGAGCAATCAAGTTCCAAGCTAAGGTGTATGAACCAGCCCCTGAAGAGAAACCTTCTTGAATCCAATATACGTTTTGTGAAACACCTGTAGTGTTTGTCCAGTTAATGTTTTGTACGTCTGGATCATCAAAACAAGTAATTTGGGTTGTACCTGGACAAGTAGTTCCATAGTATACACTCACATATGAATCATAGTCATTTGAGGTTTGACCAATAGTCAATCCATAACCAGCTGGTACTGTGATAAATGAAACCGCGTCAGCAGATGTATTTGTGTTACATCCAACAGTAACATCATTCGATAAACCAGTTGTCGAAGCTGTCAGTGGACTTGTGCGCAATGAAAGATCATAAGCGTTAGAACAGTTGTCATTTCCAGAAAGCGTAGCAACCGAAATTGGACCTACCCATGTAGATGTTCCGTTTGCAGCGCAATCAGCAGCTACATACACATCATAAGCAGTTGATTCAGTAAGACCTGAAAGAACAAAACCAGTATTGGTGTTAGTTGACACAACAGTACCTGCTGAAGCAGGGTTGTAACCTACTGGACCATAGCTAACATTCCAAGCTGTTTCAACACAACCAATGTTCCAAGTGAATGGTACACTTGTAGCAGTAACAGTACCAGCAACTACGTTAGAGACAGCTGGACAAGGTACAGCAGTTGTTACATTTACCAAGTAGTCTTCTGTTTCACCCCAGCCGTACAAATTGCAAGGATCAAGGTTAGCAGTAGTTGGCTGACCGCCTGATTGCCATACGTCACGAACTCTCATTCTGTGTACACCAAGAGGAGGGTTACATGCCAATGAAATTGGGAATGTAGCAGCAGGGAATGGTCCAGCTAGACCTTGACCAGGAGCAACAATTGTAGATCCAATAACTTCAGAAGCTTCAAATAGTCCGTCATCATCATAGTCAATCCAAGCTTTAACCACCTGGCTTCCCCATACACCTACAGAAACGCTTACAGTGTAAGAACCACCCGCAGACATTTCGCCTGTGTAGTTTGGCTGACCTGTGAAGTATGTGTAAGCTGGGTTTGTTTGAGCAGTACCTGAGTTGTTTGCTAAGGCAGTACCAATGATAGCGATGTTAGAGATCAAGTCACCAGCGGTTTTACCAGTGGTGTATGTTGGAATACAATAACATTCAGTAGGAACATTCAATCCAACATAAACAAGAGAAGAGTTTGCAGACTGAGAAGAGAGTGTGCAAGTTGTTACTCGTCTGAAGTAAAGAGGTGAAGTGATAGAAGTAGACAACGATGCGTTAGTACCGGCAGTTGCTACGTTTGTCCATGGATCAACACCGTCTGGTGAAGTTTGCCATTGGTAAGTCAAACCAGCTGCAGATGTTGCACCTGATACGTTGATTGTAAATGATGCACCAGAACATGCAAGCGGTACAGAAGATAGTGCAGTACCTCCAGACGGAGTACCAGCACAAGCAGGAACGATAGCAAGGTTATCAACCCCAATATCATCATTACCAAAATCTGAAGTACCTCTCAATCGAATTACTGTTGTAGCCGAAGTAGAAGTAATGCTGAAAGTTCTTCTTGTCCAAGTAGTAGCAACACCAATGTTAGTTCCAACTTGTGTAAAGTTCAAACCACCGTCAGTAGAAACTAGTACTGCTAGAACATCCGTTCCAGAAGGGTTGATTTGGTCGAAACCAAGTTCAACTAGACCAGATGAAGCTGTAAGGTTGATATATAAATCCAAAGAACCTTGGGTACCGCCGGTAGCTTGATAAGCGTGGAATCTTGCAGAAAATGCTCCAGTTGAAAATGTTGGAGAATATGCTCCAAGAGTAGCATTACCCCATGCAGCCGAGCTTCCTTGATCATTTCTTCTCCAGCTTGTGTTACCAGTATTAGGAGTACCTCTCCACTCAGAAGCTGGAGCATCCGTAGTATTACAAATGCTTGACCAAGACTCAAAATCTTGGATATAGCTTGTACCGTTGAATACTGTGTATGAAGGCACAGTTACTGACACCAAGAATTCAGTTGAGAAAGCATTCGTAGTGTTAGCAGCACAAATCGTTTCGCGCTGATAATAAGTATTTGCTGTTGGTGTTGCAGTATAAGTAGCTCCTGTAGCCGTTGGAATGAGCGTGAACGGTCCACCTGAAGTTGGTGAAGAGTACCACTGGTAAGTTAAACCAGCTGCACCGCTTGTTGAACCAGTCACAGACAATGCTGACGTTGAACCTAAACAGATAGAAGCAGTTCCTGTTGTTGTTCCTCCAGCAAGAGTTATTGTTTGACACAATACTGGAGGTGTCCAAGTATATGTTAGTCCAGATGATGGCATACCAGGAGTCGCCAAACTAGTATTGAAAGCTTGTCTATTGCTATTCAAGGTACCAGCGGAACTTGAAGTAAATGCAACAGTCGCCAAGTTCGTTCTTGTTTGAAAAGCAGTGTTAGTTGCACCTCTAAGACCTACTGCAGGACCTGTAGTAGGGGAACCTGTTACAGCCGTTGATCCTACTGCGAAAGACAATGGACCACCGTATCTCATTACGATGACATTTGAAGTTTCCTGCAATCTGATCTGAAAACTAAAAGTGTAAACGTTGGTTGTAGACGTAGAGTACGCTGGTCTGAAATTCTTCCATTCAATAACCAACTCTCTGTTTGGAGCAGTTCCAACTAACTCCCAACCAATTGATCCAGTGCGCCCACCTGCGTTGAAGGGAGCATTGAGATCTCTTCCCCAAATAGCAATTGCACCAGCGTAAGCTTCAGTTCCACTAATTGATGTTTGATTCGTTGTTGTTGGAGCTGTAGCACCAAAAGTAATAAAACCATTGGTGGAAACATTACAAGCAGTGTAAGCCGTACCATTGAAGTTGAAGCTAAAACCACCCGAGAATGTAACAGGATAAATCACATCGTCCAAGGATCCAGCACCAGCTCCACTGGTGGTTGCAGTAGCTAGAACTGTAGGAGTAGCTAGGTCAGTGTAAGTCCCAGATGACTGGGCAAACGAATATGCACTAATTTGTGCAAATGCGCCCTGCGAGAACAAAAATGCTACTAAGAGTAGCGCATAATACTTGGGCCAACTCGTTCGACCCGATGAGTATTTGTTGCTCATAGAAAATTTGGTTTTGATTAAATAATAAATTTGTTAAGGATGCTTGTTAAGGATAAGCATACGCAATGTTATGACGAAATAATCAAAAATGGTAGCCTCAAGTCATATTTTTTTTTGTTCATACCGGGAAATGGGGGAAAACCATTCTCAATTCTCGATTCTCGATTCTCAATAAAACTGGTTCCTGAGCTTGTCGAAAGACAATTCTCGATTCTTGAAATTGGGCGGATGAATTGGTAGTTATGTGTTGTTACAACATTGAATATTCCTGTTAAACATAATTTCCCATTTTCAAACTTCATGCTGATTTTTGCAACATGAAAAACTATAAAGACTCAGAAATTTGGAAGTGTTCCATTGAACTCTATAAAGAAATTGTGCCTTTATTATCAACTCTTCAAGAAAAAAAGCTATTTCGGCTGAGGGATCAACTCGAAGCCTCTGCTGGAAGTATTTCTGACAACATAGCCGAGGGCTTTGGAAGAATGGGTAATAAGGAAGTCATTCAATTTTTAACCATTTCAAACGGCTCGTGCTATGAATGTGAAAATCAAATAACCCGAGCCCACTTCACCGGAAGTATCGATGAATTCACTTACAAAAAGTTGGTCGAAATGTGCAACACAATATCTCGACAGATTATCGGATTAATCAAATACCTCAAAGACAATGAATTCAAGGGTACAAAATTCAAGTAGTCCACCCAACATTGAGAATTGAGAATTGAGAATCAAGAATCCTGAATTTCGAATCGAGAATCGAGAATCGAGAATCTCGATTCGTTACGCGTTTCTGCCGATGGCGTTTAGGTCTTCGAAGGCTTGGCGGAGGCGAGTAACGAATGTCTTCTCCCCTTCTCTTAGCCACACGCGTGGATCGTAATATTTCTTATTTGGCTTATCTGAACCTTCTGGATTTCCAATCTGTGCTTGGAGGTAGCCCGACTTATCAGCCATATAATTTCTTATTCCTTCCATATATGCATATTGCATATCGGTATCGATGTTCATTTTGATTGCTCCGTAGCTGATTGCTTCACGAATTTCTTCTTGTGTGCTTCCGCTTCCACCGTGGAATACGAAGTGAATTGGTTTATCACCAGTATTAAATTTCTTCTGAACGTATTCTTGAGAATTTTTTAAAATAACTGGCTCTAATTTCACATTACCTGGCTTGTAAACACCATGCACATTTCCGAATGCTGCTGCAACCGTAAATTTCGAATCTACTTTCATCAAATGCTCATAGCTGTAGGCAACATCTTCTGGCTGAGTGTATAGCTTGCTGCTGTCCACTCCTGAATTATCCACGCCGTCTTCTTCTCCACCTGTCACTCCTAATTCAATTTCAAGGGTGATTCCCATCTTTGACATGCGCTCTAAATATTTTACACAAAGTTCAATATTTTCATGCAATGGTTCTTCGCTGAAGTCGAGCATATGTGAAGAGAACAATGACTTGCCTGTTCTTTCGAAATGACGCTCACCATGTTCTAGCATTCCATCCATCCATGGCAACAAATTTTTTGCGCAATGGTCAGTATGAATGATGACGGGAATATTGTAGGCTTCAGCCATCATGTGTATATGCTGAGCTCCGCTTACAGAGCCTAACACAGAAGCTTGCTGCGCATCGTTTTTCAATCCTTTACCAGCATAAAAAGCACCACCACCATTACTGAACTGAATGATCACTGGAGAGTTGACATCACGCGCAGTTTCTAATACAGCGTTGACACTATTTGTCCCAATGACATTTACCGCAGGAAGAGCATATCCTCTTTCCTTTGCATCATTCAATAATTCGGTTACTTCTGCACCTGTTAAAACTCCTGGACGAAAACGCATTGCTTATGTAATTTAAATTCTTAATTTGGGATTCGAGATTCAAAATTTCTTGTCCCTTGTCTTTATCACGGTTTTTTGTAGAACTGTTCAATTTCTAATTTCAAGGCTTCTGGGGATGGCAAGCCTGCTATTACTTTTGGAAGGGTATCTAACTTCGCTAAAATAACTCCATAATGTTCCTCACGAGTGTCTGTATTGACCACATAAACTTGACTCTTGGTCACGGATAGCTTCACATGCTTCTCTTGTGATTTAAAACATTTATATCCTTGTGCTTTCAAGTTATTGATCTCGCTATTTGCAAAAGCTCTGAAAGCTTCCAATTCCTTTTGAAGCTTTGCATCTTTATCTAGTCCTTTTTCTTGCAAATCAATCGGCGATCTTTCAAAAAAAACGACAATCTCTCCTGTAGAATTAAACACCTCGTTGTCACCCAATCCTGTAGGGGGTAAAACAACTCTTGAAGAGTCTACTTGACTTTGGTTTTTGTCAGTTGTGCTCTCGCCGCACGAAACCAATGCGATGGTGGCAGCAAAGAATACTGCAAACATTAAAACTATTTTTTTCACTGTGTTTGTATTCATCAATTATTATTTCTTTGGAGCTTCTTCTTTTTCTTTGGTTAAGCTATTGATATAATTTGGCGATGGATTAATAGGCAAAGCCAGCGAATCCATGATACTCACCAACGTCTCTTCGGAATCCCAACTTTTAGCATAATGTGGCTTTCCTCGCCCATCAAAAATGGCCATTTCATAGCCATCCATTTTCATGTTTGTAAAAACAGGCGCAAATTCACCAGTGGAGTCTTGGAAGGTGACTAATTGAGTACGTCCAAAATAAACATCTAATTTTTCAGAAGCAAATTTTGCTCTATACCATCTTGCTTTTTCCTCCGCTTCTCTGTAAGTAGCAGCGTCCTCGGGTGTTCCTTGTGCCACAACGGACCATGGCACTAATACCAAGGTTGGTCTTTGAATAAAAAGCGAATCTCCTGAAATTCTTGTCGTGTATTCAATTTGTTTCTTCTTGCAAGATGGCAACGAAACTGCCGTAGCGAGAAGAACAAAAACTATCATATAAATTTTCTTGCTCATATTATTTTTTCTGATCTGTTACAGCGTCTCCACGCTGTAAAATTTGATTCTTTGGAAGCTCTGGTTCTTTCACATTTGGGTCAGAAACTGGATTTCCCATTGCCCTTTCTTGTTCTCTCTTCTCCTCTTCTCTTCCAGCTGGCGTAGATTCATCAATTGACTTAGTGAAAGTAGCACCTTCTTGGAGCGCTTGCTTAATTGAATTAAAATCCTGCATATCTGAAATGGGTAAAACCGCACCACTCGAATGGACCACTAAACATTTATATGGCGCCTGATTGATGAAGGTCTTGGAGAAATCTATTCCCTCCTGATTTTTAACCTTTACCACACTTGTTTCAACCAATTTGAAAGCCACTCCGGGGTCTTTAATATATGACTGCACTTGATCGAGCATCACTTGCAATTCCTTCTTAACAGTTTCTAAATCGTTTGTCTTTTTAGACTCTTTTATATAAGCATAATTCACGATTACTGCACTTCCGTAGAAAATGGTGGTATCGCCTACAACTTCAGCTTTGACTGTTGAGACAACATTATTCTCTGCTTTTTTGCTTTCACAAGAGCATAAAGCAATGAACAGTACTAAAACAAAAAATAATTGACGCATAAGTTTGATTAAGGAAGGCAAATATAACAGAATGCTCTTATTAAGCGGTGGCTTTTCTAGCAAGTTTATTCATGACCCTAAACCAGAGGGGAGGCACCGTTGCGAGCAGCATCATGGCCGGATAGCCCGCAGGAAGGTCGGAGGCATCTTTAGTTGTATCCAACAATTGATAATGCTTATTTGGAGTCGTATGATGATCGCTGTGTCTGGTCAACTCAAAAAGCACCAAACGTCCCATGATATAGTCGCTATTCCATGAATGAACTGGTGTCACATCTTCGTATCGAAACTCATTCACTTTCTTGCGGATTAAGCCATAATGCTCCACATAGTTTACGGTTTCTAAAAGTAAAATACCCAATACAGCAGCGCCTAAAAACAAGATCATAGCTTGCAATCCGAAGACAAGAAAAATCACTAAAAGAAAAGCTATTTGAACCAATTGATATTGGAACATTTCATTTTGAAGACTCCATACTTTCAGTTTTTTTCTTGACCTTTCTTTTTCTACGATTCGCCAAGCACTTCGCCATGATCCGTAGATTGTTCGCAGCCAGAAAAAATAAAGTGACTCTCCGTATCGCGCGGTGGCAGCATCCTCAGGGGTGCCCACATTGCGATGATGTCCGCGATTATGCTCTATAAAAAAATGTAAATACAAAGAAGACGTGAGTAAGCACTTTGAAACAAACTGTCCTGATTTACTCACACGATGCCCCAACTCATGCGCTACGTTGATTCCATACACACCGCACATCAATCCCATTGCTACCGTGCGGCCCGTCAGTGTTAAAGCGCTAACCTCATTATTTTTTACAATAAATAAAAACCATATGAGTAAACCGAAGTGTATGAAAACGGTAGAATATATAATCACATCATACAGTACACTTTTCTGAGCTTGCACTACTTCTTCTTCATTGAGATTGGTATTGTCTTTTCCCAATAAAAATTCTACGAGCGGAAGAACGCCAAATGAGACGACAAGTGGTAAGAATGTCAGCCATTCATTTGAAAGAAAAGAAACAACAACAGTTGCAGGAATGAGGTAGGAAAGAAAGTATTTCATTCATTGTATAGTTGACGCTACACAAATCTAGTGAAACAAACTCACAAATAGAAGTCGAACCTTAAGAATTTAAACGGTAGCCAAAAGTGAAGTGATTACTTGGGCCTGCGATGTTATAGATAGCGCGACCATATGACAACTCTATTTTTTTCACTTTGAAAAAAACTCCGAATGAAAAGCCTGACATTCCAGGCTTATTTTCAATTGCCAGCTCTTGTCTTCTGCGGTAATTGTATGCTACTTGAAATTGGAATTTTTCTGACAGTAGAAACTCCACGCCTAGGATAGCGTGACGCATTGCCTTATCTCCGAATTCAAAATTGCGAGTACTTACTTCTTCTCCTGTTAAAGGATCTGTAGTGGCACTGCCGCTTTCGCCTTCATAGGTTAGATCCCATTGTTGAAGATTTTCTAAAGTCAGAGAGAATCGAAATGGTGCGTGCTGTGGTTTCTTGGAAATACCTACTTGAATTTCAAATGGGAGTTTTTCTCTATTATTTGCGGTGAATGTTTTTACCTGTGTCCCAAGGTTTTTAATCACTCCGCTAATTGTCCAATTCTTTGCAGGATTATGATATGTCGCACCCGCATCGATTGCAAATGCAAGGGAATTGTACTCCGCAATATTTGCATACAGTGTTTTGAAACTTGCTCCTAAGCTCCACAAGCTATCATACTGATAACCCGCACCAATATTGAGCATGTAATCTCCCGCTGAAAATGTTCCGATAGCATTTCCAAGTGCATCGTACTCATTCATTTTTCCATGAGAAATGAATTGAACATTTGCCGCGAGTGTTAAGTCCTTTTTAAGTTGATGCGCGTAAGCTGCATGACCAAAATTGGTCTTTGCGAAATAATCCACATAGCTAAGCGCCATCATTCCATGCATTGAACTATCTATCAATGACGGATTTGAATTAGCTAAATTCACGTCACCATCCTTGGAAGAAATAAAATTCCCTCCCATTGCTGCCACGCGAGCAGCAGGTTGAATGTTTAACCCATTGAAAACAGTTTGTCCGCCGATTTGAGCAGACGCAGCATTGTCCAATAATCCCAGAACGATTAGGAAAAAAACACGATTAATAAAATTGCTGCTATTCAAAATTCAAAGGGTTTAAGGAAAAAATAAGGCGCCCGAACAACGTGGCTTTGTTGTATTTATTGTGGAGCCTTATTTTGCTCCTCAAGAAACTTGATGAGATCATCTCCTTGTAGATCAATTAATGCTAATGCACTTTTAGCCTGCTCAGCCCAAAATGATTCAGGATATACCTCGATTGTTCTATTGTACATCTTCTTCGCATTAGGAATATCCTTCAAACCATTTTCGTAAATGAATCCGATTAAATAAAGTGCATCGGGTCTTTTCGGAGCTGTTTGAAAAGAATCATAATAAGCCTCAAGCATTTTAATAGCTTGATGATGCTTGCCCACTGCTGTGGCGATATTGGCACCTTTGAAAAGATATTCTGCAGAAGTTGTATCCGAACTATTCATATTATAATAGTCCTGATAAGACTTCACCAATTTGTTCGCAAGCGTTTTATCTAGTAGGCCTTGGTTGCCATTCATTACCTTTTCCAAAGAATCGATAGTCGCCTTCATTGTTGCTCTTTTTTGCTCCGCAGCAAAGGCAATAGGGTCTTTTTCACTTGATTCTCCGCAAGCAAACAAAGCAATTGAAATAACTAAAAAAAGAATCTTATTCATAATCGATCACTTAGGGAATTTCATACGGTATGTAACATCTACATCACCCACAGAAATGTCGTTGAGCTTTCCTTTAAGCAATGTTTTTTTAAATGCATTCAAGTGCTCAGTAAATAGCACCCCTTCGATGTGATCATATTCGTGCTGGATGACACGCGCACAAAAACCATCTAATTCCTCTTCATAAAGATCCCAGTTCTCATCGTAATATTCGATTCGCACGATAGGTTTTCTGAATACTTCTTCTCGGATATTTGGGATTGATAAACAGCCCTCTTCAAAACCCCACTCTTCACCTTCTTCTTCAAAGATGATAGGATTTATAAATACTCTTTTGAAATCAGCGCAATCGGCATCGCCATCCTCGCCTTCCGCAAATGGAGTAGCGTCAACTACGAAAAGTCTGATGGACTTCCCTATTTGAGGCGCTGCGAGCCCAACGCCGTGGGCGTTGTACATCGTCTCAAACATGTCATTGATGAGCTCTTTTAGACCAGGGTAATCGGGAGTGATTTCCTCCGCCTTTTTCTTCAAAACTGGGTCGCCGTATGCTACAATAGGATAAATCATACGGCAAATATATGGTTTTATTAAGTGCACATACCCTACCTGATGATTGGCAATTTAATCGTCCAATCATGGCCAAAACCTTCGTCAATCCTTAGAATAAAAACTCCATCGACTTTCGGAAGTGAAATAATTGATGCATTATTGACTTCATTAATCAGTTTTCCATCGAGGCTATAAATCGTCATTTTGAGAGCTTGGTCATTCAAAATTCTAAATTCATTTTCTTCCATTCTCCACTGGAAAGGCAGATTAGAAAGCTCACCCACTGACGTTGGCATATTGAATTCGAGCTCTACTTGGCATCCGTTTGCATCTTGTAATATCCAAACATAATTTCCTGCAACGACATTGAATGATTGTGTTTGATCGAAGCCTTCTCCTTCTCCGATGATTTGATATGGAGGCACACCTCCGCTTGCTGTTACTAACACATTCGGGGCGTTATTCGGATCTATTTGTAATTCGCCAGATAACTCAGCAGGCTCACCTATCGAGATATTAATTGTAGTTGAACAACTATTCCAGTCACTCGCATTAATGAGATAGTTTCCGCTTGAAAGATTAGGCCAGAAACCATCATTTGCAGAAATAGGCGGACCTGGATTATCGATGTTTGTAAGGTTGAAGAAAAACGGATCGTAACCATAAATTACTTGATCCAAATAAATGACTCCTGAATTTGAACTAGCACAAATTAAATCTTGAGCGCCAAAAACAAATTCAATTTCAGGGACATTCTCAACTTCCACCGTGAGATTGACTTCACAGCCATTTGCGTCGAAAAATCGCACATCATAGGTTTGAGGGGGTAAATATCCATAGCCTAAAAACGTGATCAAATTATCTACATTATTCCCTGCCGGATCGGTGATATCCCAATCGTAAGGCGCAGTGCCTCCAGAGAAGTTTTCAATTACGATGTTTCCTGTTGAATCGTCACGACAGATTACGGGCTGCCCATAAATATCTACCACTATCGGCTCCGGGCTATTCAGTGTAAATCCACTGTGATAAATACACCCGGAAGTATGATTCATCACGAATGAAATAGTGCCTTCACTGAGTTCATCGTAAATCCATGAAGTCTCTCCAAACGTTCCGCCTTCAACACACCAATCGGCAGTGTTCGAATTTATTTCTACTACACCATCTGCGGCTGCATCGCATGAAGGATCTAAAAAGCTAAATGACAATTCAGGAAAGGGGATTACTTCTACTTCGAAAACATGGGAAGCATAAGGAACCCCGAATTCATTGAATGCAGTGAGCTGATAGCTTCCTGAAGCAGTGATTTCAATTGTACCATTTGTGCTGCCGTTTGACCACAGATAAGAGGAAAATTCATTAGATCTAATCACCATAGACTCACCCTCACAAAACTCAATATTTGTTGCTGTAAAGACATTTCCATCAACATCAAAAAGAGTGAGCTCATCATTAGCACCTTCTATAAGTTGAAGTATGGAGCCTGCTGCAATATTTTCATAATAATCAACCTGACCACTCAACCAATGAAGCTCGAGAGAATCAATCTGATTATCTGTGCCCAGCCCAAGAATAAGCCATTGTGAATCTTGATTAAGGTAGCCATCCCCTGCGCGTGTGTATCGGATATTCATATTTCCATTTACCCAATACTTTATCAAAGTACCAATCCCGTCGCGATTTGAAGCAGTCCCTTCGAGGTCAATTTTTACCCAATTATTAATGTTAGAGCCTAGATTTTTATAAAACTCGCTTTTGAATCCCGAGTGAGCATTCGTGATGATGTCATAAAAACCATCGTTATTAAAATCTCCTTTTGCTGCGCTATAAGACCATTGAGTAAAGTTCTCTCCTATGATATTTTGATTCGAAAAACCACCAAGGGTATTGATGAAAAATGGAGGTAAATCGCCCGCCTGCGCTTGATTATTTACAAATAAATCCTCCCACGAATCATTGTTTATGTCGATCCAAAGAGCACCCCATGAAAAGCGGAACATCTCCATATTGAGCGTGGAAGCGACATTGCTATACGAGCCATTTCCATTTCTTCTCCAAAAATCATTTCCTAGATCCGCAGTATTAGTGACATAAAAATCGAAGTCACCATCATGGTCATAATCAGCAAACGATGACGACATTGAGTTAGAATAAATACCAAGTCCCTTCGCCAATGCTTGATTAGAAAAATAATCCGTCTCGTTGATGTAATAGGCATCGATGGGTGGACGATCATTTGCCACATGAAGATCTTGATCACCATCGAAATCAAAGTCCATAAAAGTCCCTTGAAAGCTATAATCACTATCGACACCCACACCCATCACATCAGATACGTCTGTGAACGATACTCCTCCATTATTTTTGAAGAGCATATTCTCTTTAGACAATCCAGCTTCATAGGTGGCAATAAATATATCAAGCCAGCCATCACCATTATAATCACCCCAAGAAGCCCCAAAGAACTCTTGGTTGGCTGCATTTTGTAATCCAACATCGTTTGTAACATCAATAAAATTCCAGTCTCCATCATTGCGAAACAACTTACACGAATCATTGAGCACAGTTAAAAATAGATCTGGGTCACCATCATTATCATAATCTCCCCAAAGGGCCATTTTACCTTCTCCAAGACATGGCACAATACGTCTGTCATGAAAGTCTATACCGTCGCTTACAAAACATAAAACAGAATCACCGACCATTGGAATCGTGATATCATCGAGTCCATCTTGGTTTACATCATAAAAGCTGACTCCACTACCATAATAACGCGCGGGTAAAAAGAGTTGTCTATTGAGCAAAGCAGAATTGCGCTGCATGGATTGTGC
>JAIXWP010000059.1 GCA_027491215.1 Flavobacteriales bacterium
AGGACCATTTGCATGTCCAATAATTCTAATTTTTACATTAGGATTCTGTGTCAAAAAGTCTAACAATTCTTCTAGAGCAGGAACTGATTTATGATAAATTTCTGTTTGGTCTCCGAGGAAAGTAATATCTTCAATACTTGTCTTCAAGCCTACTTTCAAAGGACTAAGAACAACCCATTCTTCATGAGCCTCTTTTTCCTCTGGCCAAAACTTATGTGCATAATACATATAACCAGCCTTCACTACCGAAACAGTGTAAAGACGATATGATTTCAAAATTAGTGTAGTGTCAGAAACAGCCTTGAGTGTAACTGGCTTGCGCGGATTAACACCTTTGAGGACTACATCAGCTGTGGTAGGAGTCTTAGATAAACCATCTAAAACTTTTATAATCATGCGCTGATCTTCGAATTCAATACGAGTTGAATCAATAGCCTTTTCCTGCACGAATTGAGAATATGCAGTCTCCGAAAAAACAAAAAGACCACAGAGTATAAAGAGTATTGAGAGGAAAGATCTCATATGCCTAACAGGATTTATAATACGTTAAAGTTTAGAATCCATCCGCAAATTACAACAGTTAGGCCAAACTTGCAAACTGTCGAACTTTATGATTTGAAAATTGCTACAATCTTTTTTCTAAAAAAGATTACTCCCACTGTCAACAAAAGAAGGTATGGCACCCCCATCAAATAAAGAATCCCAGAGTTCAAACCTTCTCCAATCCCTTTATCTACGGACTCTGTAGCACTTTCAGCAGTAGCTCTACACATAGCGCATTGCGCGAAATTCTCTAATGAGAAAAACATCAACAACCCACTAAAAATTATTTTTTGAAAAAGTGATTTCATAATATGCAAATCTAATCTAAATTACTCATTTAGAGTGTTAAAATCCATAATAAGGACTAATCATCAAATAAACTATTACCCCTGTAACGGCCACATAAAACCACAACGGCCAGGTAATTTTTGCAATCTTTCTGTGCTTATCATATCGCTGCGCCAAAGCTCTACTGTAAGAAATAAGAACCAAAGGAACTATGATAGCCGAAATGGATATGTGCGTTAGCAGAATTATATAATAAAGCCATTTCATTGGGTTATCCTTCGGAAATAGCGTGCTTTCACTGGTAGCATGATAACCCACATAACTGACAAGAAAAAGCAAACTCAAGCCGAGCGCACTTGTCATTAGGTTTCTGTGCAGTTTCATGTTCTTTTTCTTAATAGCCACCAATGCCAATACTAAAATGACGGCTGTAGAGCCATTGCACAAAGCATTGAAAAGTGGCAGATAATTCAAGAAATCACGCAATGCGCCCTCTCCCGCAGGAATTTTCGGCATCACATAAAGAATAGCCACAACTATTGGGATGGCCAACGATGCCACCCAAATAAAAATCTTAGCTCTTTTTTCAGCGACTTCGCGCTGTACTGTCGTTTCCATATAGAAGAAGAGTTTGAATATCTTGGTATAACTTGTCTACGCTCTTTGTTGATGTGCCATCATAAAGTCCTCTAATATGCATCTCTCTGTCAATCAAAGCAATTTTATCTGTGTGAAAAAATCCACCGTCAGCACTATCAGAAGGAAAAGCAGATAACATGTATCCTTGTTCAGCCTGATAGTAAATATCATCTGCCTTACCAGTTACGAAGTTCCAGTTTTTCAAGTTCGCCCCAATATTGTTAGCGTAATTCAAAAGTGTGTCTGGTAAATCTCTCGTTGGGTCAACAGTATGTGATAAAAACCATACATCATTTGAATGGCCTCCTTTTTCTACCATGGACTGCAATCTTACCATCTGAGCAGATAGCATCGGGCAAATACTAGGGCAATGGGTAAAGAAAAAGTCTGCTACAAATATTTTCCCTTGATAATCTTTATGCGATGTTTCTTTCCCGTTTTGATTAGTAAAAGAAAACTTTGGTATTCGGTAGTAGATGGTATCCACCACCGTCTGTCCGTTATCGAGTGTTCTGAGTTCTGTCTCGTGGGCTCCAATGAAAGGAAGACTGGGATACACACCTTCCTCGCTGAGTCCCGTTTTACTGCCTCCACAAGCAGTGATTACTGATAGCAACAGCAACAGAACGGCATAACCACTAACTATTTTCTTTTGCTTTTCTCTCATTGTAAGCCTTCAAATCTATTTCTTTCTTCAAGAGGGAAATATCCTCTAATGCTGCTTTCAGGTGAAATTCGGTATTACCATACATTCCTCTCACATGACCAACGTTGTCTACTAACCTGAAACGTGCCTCTTGACTCAAATCCTCTGCAAAAAAACCATTCCGAATAAATGATTGCATTGAAACTTGGTCACCGGTTAGAAATTTCCACTTGCCATTAAACTCATTGTATCGCTCATTTTGATCTACATAAGCCTTCAACATCGTGGGTGTGTCATGACTGCAATCTGTGCTGAAACAAACAATCATGATATCTGGCTCATTTCTATATTTAAAGTTGATCGAAAGTAGACGCTCAGTAATATCCTTAGCGTGCTCATCCTTCAATGAAAAGAAACAAGCCAACCAAACCTTACCATTCAATGAGTCAGACGAAAATGCATTGCCATTTTCATCCTGAAAAACAAATGATGGAATTGAATAGTCGCTGTAATCTTTCGGACCTTCAGATGTTGGCTCGAAGTACTTGAGGGTATTAAACTTGTGTTTGGCTCCTAGTCCAAATACAAGTAACCAAGTGAGTGGAAACAAAAAAAGTATACCGGTCAGACCGATATACTTTTTCCATCTTTTTGAAGTAGACATTGTCTTATTTGAATATGTTTTGCGCATCATGTACAGATATACCTTCACGGAGTCCGATGAAGATTAAGTACAGAATAAACAAAGCATATGGCAAAAGGATCACATATTTTAAATTTCTTCTTTCTTCACCTAAGTGCATGAATACAAGAACAATATACGCTGCCTTTACAACTGTCAATACGATAAAGCCTAATTTGATCACTTCCCATGTGAAAGTTTCATTTCTTTTGAAAGCAACTCCCATGAAAACTTCAACCACAGTGATCAACGTCAAAAGGACTGTCACCATGTAAAGCTTCTTGCGAATCTTCTTGCCTTCTTCTTCAGTGTGCGTAGCGTTTACCGCGTAGCTATCATTTACAATTAAATCGTCTCTTTCCATGACTAATCTTTTTTTAAATCAGTGAATCTTGAATTACACGAGGTAGAAGAACGTGAATACGAATACCCATACCAAGTCAACGAAGTGCCAGTACAAACCAATCTTCTCAATCATTTCGTAGTGACCTCTTCTTTCGAATACTCCGCGAAGCGCCATTAACCAAACGATGATATTGATGACAACTCCTGAGAATACGTGGAAACCGTGGAAACCTGTTACGAAGAAGAAGAAATCTGCATACTGCTGTTGCACTGCATATTCATTCTTGCTCAAGTTTGCACCAAATACAACTGAGTTTGGTGACATATTCGCCCAAAGCTTCTTAGCATCTTCACCAGATACTACTAGCTTGTGCAAGTCATTGTCGCCTTCGCGTACCAATACATATTTGTTCAAAATCAAACGCTCTGGTACCATTGTGCTCGCATCCGCGTGGTGCGCATCAGCATGCTCGCCGTGACCAGCTGCACCGTGTGCATCACCATGAGCGTCGCCATGTCCTGCATGCGCTTCTTCACCATGACCTTCCATTGCATGCTCATAAGCATGTCCAAATTCAGACTCCATGTGAACCCATGAACCAGTAGCAAGATTCATTTGAACCTTCTCACCGTTCTTCATTTCTGCAGTAACAGTAATCGGGCTTTCCAATTGGAAACCACCACCTGAACCGTGGATAAAGTGAGACCATTCCCAAGCCTGTGAGCCTAGGAAGAAGAATCCACCAATGATGGTGTAACCCAACCATTTTACAACTCCTTTCTTATCGTTACGGTGTCCAGCTTCTACAGCCAATACCATTGTAACAGAAGAAATGATAAGAATGAACGTCATCAACGCAACGTACATCAACGGATAGCTTCCAGTCAAGCCAGGGAGTGCCTCAAACACTTGTTCCCCAACAGGCCATGGCTCGCTGCTTCCGTGACGAATAACGCCATATGCCGTTAATAATCCACCGAATGTCAATGCATCGGATACTAAGAAGTACCACATCATCATTTTTCCGTAAGTGATGCTGAAAGGTGATTGACCACCACCCCAGAGTTCTTCTTTGCTGATTGGTTTAGCGTGTCCTGCCATAATTGGTCTTGAAATTTGGGCGCAAGTTTAGCCCTAAAAATGCAAAAGATAAAGGTATTTTCTAAAAAATATCCACTCTAAATAAAACAAAGGGCGGTAACCCATTGATTACCGCCCTTCTAATATCATTCAACCTCTCTCATTTTCAATAAAATGAGTTACTTTTTCAATTACGAAATGTAAAACATGAAAAAGAAAAGGTACAACCATAAAATTCCCATAAAGTGCCAATACATACCTCCTGAATACAAACTGATCCAGTTTTCTTTATTGATTACACCCTTATATGTTCTAATCACATTTACCACAAGGTAAATAAGGCCAAAAAACAAGTGAATGATGTGCACATAAATCAACACACTTAGCATAGCCCCTGCAGCATTGAAGGTCTTTGCAACTTGAGGTGTTTTTGGATCCAAACGACCGGTATCAGATGGCAAATAATACTCTCCGTTTACTTTTTCAAGCGCCTGACCTTGGAACTCGATATAGTAATCCTTGCCATATTCTCCGCTCAAGCGCTCTAAAGCATTCCAGCGATAAGCCTTCAAACCTTCTGGAGTCTCGGTGATCGTGTACCCCATTCCCAAACCAGCCATATGCTTCCAGCCGGCATTTTGTGTAATTGTAAACGCGATCCCCAAAACAAAAGTCAGCGCAATCATAACTATTCCATTCTTCTGATTACCTGCTTTTACTGCTCTAACGGCCAAAATCATCGTAATACTTGAGAGCACAACTAGGATGTTAGAAACCCAAAGAATACTTGGTGGATTAATATGCACCCAAATGAGTTTGCCATACAGCACGATCATCGCACTCGTGATACCCGCAAAAAGCATCACTACTGCGAAAATGATCAACCACATCATCATTTTTTTTGTACGAATCTTTACCTCAGGAGAGTGACCCTCAAAAACATCAACAGAAGACTGAGAGATAAATTCTTCAGCTTCAACTTTGGCTACGTTTTCTGCCATATGATTAAATTTTATCAATTACATAGAAAAGCTGCACGATCGGCAGGTAGAAAAATGATGCAAACATCAACGTTCTAGCATCCTTAACATCGCAAGAGCGATAAAGTTTATATCCATACCACGCAAATACAATTCCGCATACTAATGCTACCGCTGCGGCAATATTTCCAATAAGCGGTGCTGCAGGCGGAAGAGCCCATGGCAGTAAGCTTACAGGGATTAAGAAAAGGGTGTAAATGAAAATTTGAAATGCACTTTTTTTCGTTCTTCCCTCATCAAACGGAAGTAACTTATACCCCCCTCTTTCATAGTCTTCGTGAGCTACCCAAGCGATTGCCCAAAAGTGAGGAAACTGCCACATAAACTGCATGGCGAATAATAAGCCTGCTTCCAACCCAAAAGTGTTTGTTGCTGCCACATAGCCGAGCATCGGAGGAATAGCACCAGGAAATGCTCCAACAAATACTGCGAAGCTCGTTACGCGCTTCAAAGGTGTGTACAAAAAGACATAGGAGAAAAAGGCAAATAGCCCCAGAATACCGCTCGCTTGATTCAAGAAAATCCACAATAATGCGACTCCAACTATTCCCGCAAGGGATGATATGACAGCGGCCTCTTTTGCGCTCATGCGACTTGTAGGAATCGGACGGCTTTGAGTACGAATCATTAACTTATCATACTCTTTTTCCCAAACCTGATTGAGCCCGTTACTTCCTCCTGTTAGCAATAGCCCTCCGAGACAAACGAAGAACAATTTTGAATCTAAGAATTGACCGCCTCCCATGAAATAGCCCAAAACAGCTGAAACAAGAACCAAAAAGGTCAAGCGCAATTTGAAGAGCGCTGATATATCTTTCACTTTACCCATAAAGGCGCTTTCACTTGTTGTTATGGAACTTGATGTTTTCAGGGATGTAAAATTGGCCGCAAATGTATGGTACGATTAAATACCACTAAGTGATAAAAGTCAAAATAATCAGAAGTCTCTAACAGGACTAATTATTCCTTCCATCCGAATTCCAACCATTATGGCCTGCTCAATGTTCTCTCCAGAATTATTCTTTTGAAAACGGACGATATGTGAAACATACCATTCAAAACCGTCCATTTTCTTGATTGGATGAGCTAGTGTCAATTGATTGTAATGCAATACATTCTTATCTCCTTGTAAATGCCTGTTTCCAAAATTTTGGAAAGGACCCTCGTAGGATTTAAAAACATCACCTCCTTGATTGTCGATAATTCCATCACCATCTGCATCCATATCTTTTCCAAAAGTTGCATAAACATTCCGGTTCTCAACCTTCCAATCACCAACAGAGTAAGTGAAAATATTAACCAACTCAGAAAAATTGCTCCCAAGTGGATGGGCTAGTGGTTGATACATATGACCCCAGGCCTGAACCGGTGATCCATGGCTATATGTAAATGGACGAACCGCATTGCCCTCGATTTGCCAGTTGAAATTCTTAAACACATCAAACCAGCGCATACCAACCTGTCCCCCAAACTTATTCGCCCACCAACCGGTACGACCGCGAATCGAGCTTAAAAGAAACTCATCCAAAACAAACTGACCATATACTTGAATAAACTTTCGGGGACGCCACTTAAATCCCGCTCCTATTAAGACGTTGTCTGCGGAACCTTGCGCATATTCCACTGGTCTATAAAAAAGTAGAGGATTCAAATAATGAAGATCCAACCCTCGCTCGCTCAGACTATCTCTATCTTGCCAAACCACCATTTCGAAAAAGCTGAACTCTAATCTTTTTCCTAAATGCATATTCAAACCATGGGTCGCAAAAAATTTTCTGCGATCACCTTGCTTAGCCATTCCGTAAAGCGCATTATACCTGATTCTCCATACATCCAATGCCAATTTTGCATAAGGATAAGCAGGCGCATTATCGCTCAATATCAAGGAACGATGCCCATCACCCCAAAAATTCTTTCCGTTACCAAGTTCAAGATTGATCCGCCGACCAGCTTGATATATTAATCGACCATATGGATAATGTGCAATTTGTCCGAGTCCGTTAATAAAGCGAGCCTTGCCAACACCTGGCACTACATCCCTTGACTTGGTAAATCGATCGATATACTCCAGCCCACTTTGAAAAAACAAACTATAGCCGCCTTCAAAAAACCAACGATTCTTTACTCTAACATCTAATTGCAATCCTGCAAATGATTGTGAAGCTATTCTGCCCTCCATTGTTGCGCCAGCAGCGGCATTTATAACTGGTCGCATACAAATATTCGCAGTGGAAGTATCCACCGGATTTTTCTTCAACCATGATTCAGTATGTAATAGTGGCGACTGTGGATGAAAAGTAGAATGGCCGTCGAACCCAGGTTGTTGAAATTCTTTGTAAATTGAATCCGATAAATCCCTGTGCCAATTTATAGAGGCAAACTGCGCAGCAGCAGGCCATTCAGATAAAACAAATAGAAGCAGTAACAAACACTGCACTAGGGTTGTAAGATTTCTATTTGATTGGAAGGAATTCATTCAGGAGGCAATATTAAGCAAGGATTTGTTCAAAACCCCTAGAATCGAGGCAACATCGTATGCGATAAGCTGTTTATTTTGTCATTGATATGCATAAACCGACTATTGATCCAGAAGAAGAGAAACGCGAAATCCTTAGAAGGTATCGCTCACTTTTGAGAGTGTGCCATCGCTCCAGAACTAGAAGTGAAAGAGCACGTATTCGAAAGGCTTTCGAAGTTGCAGTGGACGCCCATAAAGACATGCGTCGCAAAAGTGGTGAGCCATATATCTATCACCCTATCGCTGTAGCAAAAATCGCTGCCGAAGAACTCGGACTTGGTACGACGGCAATTGTCTGCGCCCTTCTTCACGACACTGTCGAAGATACCGATATCACATTAGATGATATTGAAAATCTTTTTGGAAAAAAAGAACGCGTTATCATCGACGGTCTTACAAAAATCAGCGGCGTAAGTGATTATAGCAACACCAGTGACCAAGCGGAAAATTTTCGCAAAATGTTGCTAACGCTGAGTGATGACGTTCGTGTTATTCTAATCAAACTTGCGGATCGTCTTCATAATATGCGCACTCTTGACCACATGGCGCGTGAAAAGCAACTAAAAATCGCTAGTGAAACTTTGTTCCTATACGCTCCTCTCGCCCATCGACTAGGTCTTTACAATATCAAAACTGAACTAGAAGATTTATCACTGAAGTTCAAAGAACCGGATACGTATCAGGACATTATAAACCGTCTGCAAAAAACACAGGCGGTGAGAACACGATTCATCAACGCATTCACATTACCCATTCGAAGAGAACTCGATCGTTTGGGATTGAAATATGAAATCAAAGGCAGAACAAAATCTGTCTTCTCCATCTGGAATAAAATCCACAAGAAAGGTGTTCCCTTTGAAGAAATTTATGACGTATTCGCAATCCGCATTATTCTAGAAAGTCCGCAGGAGAATGAAAAGGCTGATTGCTGGAGAGTCTACTCCATTGTTACCGATTTTTACCAACCAAGTCCAGAAAGACTGCGTGATTGGATCAGTATTCCCAAATCCAGCGGGTATGAGTCATTACACACCACCGTTATGTCACCGACGGGTAAATGGGTAGAGGTTCAAATTCGCTCCAGCCGCATGGACGAAATGGCGGAGAAAGGCTACGCTGCACATTGGAAATACAAGGATACTCCAGAGACTACGGAAAGTAAGATGGACAAGTGGCTTCAACAAGTTCGTGAAGTTTTGGAAAGCCCCTCGGACAATGCAATTGACTTCATCGATAACTTCAAACTCTCGCTCTTTTCTGAAGAAATTTACGTCTTTACTCCAGAGGGAGATTTAAAAACACTTCCAGTTGGTTCCACCACTCTTGATTTTGCATTTCAGATTCACAGTCAAATTGGATATCACTGTATTGGCGCAAAGGTTAATTTCAAACTAGTTCCATTGAGTCACAAGCTCCGCAGCGGTGATCAAGTGGAGATTCTAACGTCCAAAAAACAACGTCCAAAAGAAGATTGGTTAAATATTGTAATCACCGCTTCTGCAAGACAAAAGATTAAGAACGCGCTCAAGGAAGAGAAAAAGCAGATTGGTGAGGAAGGCAAAGAAATGCTCAAGCGTAGATTCCAAAACCTTAAGGTGGAATGGATCTCTGCAAACATCGATGAGATGGTGCGACACTATAACACGGAGTCTGCATTAGAGCTATACTTCCGAATTGCTAAGGGAAGTATTGATCTTAAAAAAATGAAAAATTACGCCATCGAAAGTGGCAGAATTTTGTTTGAAAGAGAAGTTCAACCGCTTCCAATAATTGAGACCAAAGCCGCTCCTGCTGCCCCAAGCAAGGGTGAAACTCTTTTGATTGGTGATGAAAAACAAAAAGTAGATTACACATTAGCCACATGCTGCAATCCAATTCCCGGTGATGAGGTATTCGGATTCATCACTGTTAGTGAAGGCATAAAAATTCACCGCACCAATTGCCCAAATGCACAGGAATTAATGAGCAAATACGCCTATCGAGTAATAAAGGCACGCTGGAGCAATAAAGAAATGGTGCAGTTTGAAGTAGGCTTGAAATTCTCAGGGATTGATGATGTGGGCTTGGTGCAGAAAATCACCAATATCATTTCTACGGATATGAACGTGAATATGAAAGCCATTTCATTCGAAGCTAACAACGGTATTTTCCAAGGAAAAGTAGTAGTGCTAGTTCATGATACAGAACACTTGAATAGCCTAATGGATCAACTAAAAGCGGTAGATGAAGTATTAACGGTGGATCGTATTGAAAGCGAATTTGCCTAATTCGCAATAACTTTGCACTATGTCAACTCCGGAATTACAAGAGAAAGTACGAGGCATATTCACTGCATACTTGGAGCAGAATAAGCATAGAAAAACTCCTGAGAGATATGCCATTCTCAGCGAAATCTATAGCCATCCCGGGCACTTCGATATTGAATCCATGTACACCAACATGAAGAACAAAAAGTATCGTGTGTCAAGAGCAACGTTGTACAATACGATTGACCTCCTTTTGGCCTGTAATCTGGTTAGAAAGCATCAATTTGGTCAGAATACAGCACATTTTGAAAAGGCCTATCAAAATCAACAACACGACCACATAATTCTCACAGACTCAGGTGAGGTATTAGAATTTTGCGACCCACGCATTCAAAACATTAAAGCTACTCTAGAAGAAATTTTCGGTATCGAAATCATGCACCACAGCTTGAATTTCTATGGAAAAAAGAAGGATGTTCAGACACCGAAATAAACTCTTTTATCATTTCCTTTTTCATATTTAGGTGAACAGAAGTACATTTGCGCTTTACCAACAGAACGATGTACCTAAACAAAGCGGACATTCTCCTTGGACTACAATGGGGAGATGAAGGAAAAGGAAAAATTGTAGACGTA
>JAIXWP010000095.1 GCA_027491215.1 Flavobacteriales bacterium
AATTCAAAAGAATTTGATTCAGTCTGAACTCACTACCCTAAATCTACAAACCCTAACAAGCGGAATTTACTTCATCAAAGTAGATAACAACCCCGAAGTATATCGTATCATTCGTGAGTGATAATTAGCGAGGGCACCCCACGAATTGGCACCGCCCTTCGACTTCGTTCGATTTTTTGCAAAGCAAAAAATCTCACTCCGCTCAGGGAACGAATAGCTTCGCTCGGGATTGGAAAAAATCAAAAAATAAGCAGCGCAATGCGCTGCTTATTTTTTGATTTTTTCCCATTATGCGCGAGCATCTCGTTCCCCGAGCGTAACGTAGCGCCAGCGAAGTGAAGTCGAGGGGCCGTACCGTCCGTGGAGCGACCCTTTTCGAATTTCGATTAAGCGAAGCGGAATTTCGAATCGAGAACTAGAAGCGCTTTCCCCTCGCCCTTTGTATCTTCGCGCTATGATCTCACGGGCCACCATTGATAAAATTTACCAAACCGCTATCATCGAAGAGGTGATTGGCGATTTTGTGAATTTGAAAAAATCAGGCTCTGCATGGAAAGGTCTATCTCCTTTCGCGAACGAAAAAACTCCCTCCTTCTTCGTAGTTCCTGCCAAAGGAATCTATAAAGACTTCTCCTCTGGAAAAGGTGGTAACGTCATCGACTTCCTCATGGAACATGAGAAGTTGAGCTACCCGGAAGCGCTCCGCTGGCTTGCCGCGAAGTACAATATCGAGATCGAAGAGGAACAACAAACCGAAGAGCAACAACAAGAAAAATCGGAAAGAGAAAATCTTTCTATTGTTACCGAGTTTGCAGCCAAGTATTTCCAAGAACAACTCTTTGAAAGCGAAGAAGGACAAGCGATTGGACTTAGCTACTTCCAAGAACGCGGTTTCCGAAATGACATCATTCGAAAATTCCAATTGGGGTATTCGCCCGATAAATGGGACGCCCTTGCTAAAGCGGCTACAGAAGCGGGCTACAATCTGCAGTACCTCGTAAAAAC
This sequence comes from Flavobacteriales bacterium, assembly GCA_027491215.1. Classification (GTDB taxonomy): domain Bacteria; phylum Bacteroidota; class Bacteroidia; order Flavobacteriales_D; family Sanyastnellaceae; genus JAIXWP01. Next base: position 1,006 of record JAIXWP010000095.1, read on the forward strand.
AGGACTACTACGCGAACGCGAAGGCGGAGGAATGTTCGACTTCTTCAAGGGTCGTGTCATGTTTCCAATTCACAATATCAGCGGAAAAGTGATCGCCTTTGGTGGACGAACACTCAAAAGCGATAAGACGGTTGCGAAATATTTTAATAGCCCAGAAAGTGAACTCTACATCAAGAGTAATGTCCTTTTCGGACTCCACCTAGCAAAAAACAGCATCGTAAAAAATGATGTTTGCTATCTCGTGGAAGGCTACACGGACGTGATATCCATGCATCAAGCGGGCATCGAAAATGTAGTCGCTTCAAGCGGAACCAGCTTGACCGAAGGACAGATTCGTCTTGTAAAAAGATATACCCCTAACATCACCATTCTGTACGATGGTGATAGCGCGGGAATTAAAGCATCCTTCCGAGGAATCGATATGATCCTTAGGGAAGGCATGAACGTGAAAGTCGTTCTCTTCCCCGATGGCGATGACCCCGATAGCTTCGCTCGTAAAAACAGCAGCGAAGAAATTCAATCCTTCATTCAAGAGAATGCCAAGGATTTCATCACCTTCAAAACACAACTCTTACTCGAGGACGCGGGCACCGACCCTGTGAAGCGTGCCGGCTTGATTCGCAGCATTGTAGAAAGCGTAGCGCTCATTCCTGATGCAATCACGCGCTCAGTCTATATTCAAGAGTGCAGCCGAATACTGAACATTCAGGAGCAAGTGTTGCTTTCTGAGCTCAACAAAGCCATCATCAAATCCGCCAAAAAGGATAAGGATGAAGGGCTGCCACTGCCAATTCTGGATGAAGTTCCTCACACAGGAATTCCAGATGTTGGACAAGCCATCGAAGAGTTTACGCTTATACATCAAGAACGCGACTTTATTCGTTTGCTGCTATCTTACGGGGAAAGACCCATCGAAGTAGTGATCAAGAATGAGCTTAACGAATTCGAGCATATTCCAATCAGTCTTGCTGAATATCTCATTGGTAGCTTACAGCAAGATGAAATGACTCTCGACTCAGAAGTGTATCGAAAAATTTTACTTGAATACATTGAATTCATTGGCCGCGACGAATTCCCAGAGGTAAAAAATTTCGCGCTTCATCAAGACCAAACAATCTCCAACGAAACGAGTCAAGTACTTACCAGTCAGCATATGCTGAGTGATAACTGGAAAAATCGCCACAATGTGCATCCTGAAACGGAAGACACGCAATTACGAAAAGCTGCAAAAGATTGCATCTTTAGGCTCAAGCAGCGCAAGGTGCTTAAAATGATTGATGAGGTTGAAAAAGAAATCGAAATCACCTCTGATGAAGAAAAGCTCGATGCTCTTATTAAAGAAAAAATGTTATTAGACATAGCAAAGACCCAAATTTCCCGATATTTCGGGTCTGTTATTATCTGACAACTTGATTACGCTCGAATTAAAAAATTACCTTTCGACAGAAAAGAAATTATTGACCGCCATGGTCAAACGTTTTCGTGAAGTTGATTTTTTTAGACCGAATGAGCTAGTACAAGAATGGAATTTAGTTTTTGAAATTATTGCTGCAGATCCTCAGCTATTACACAAGTATCAATCAGAAATCCGTGTATTACTAGCTTCGCAAGGTTTTGACGATATTCTTTGTGAAAGTAATATCTCAAGCCACGGTAGTTTTTGGCAAGAATTCTTCTCTAAAATCAGACATAAAATTCTTCCTAAACTTCGAAGTGAAAATCCTTTTAAATTCAAACTAAGAAGGATTATTGATTTCGATAAAGATAGAAATTGGCTATCAAAATTAACCGTTTCACAAATCGAAGAAGCTGGTGTTCTTTTTTTCAAAGAAAATAAATTGCCTGAAGAAACAACAGAAGCGATGCTGCATTCTATGCGAGTTATTTCGCATCACATAGCTTCTATTGGAATAAATAACCGAATGAACATTCGGGGAAGAAAAAACAATGATCACCATCCCCTCTTCTTTAAAATATCTGAACTCGCATTTTCATTTCAACAATCCATTGAACTAGATGTGAGCAGCCGCCATAATTCCGCCCAAAGTCTTTTACAACAAATAGAAAAATGTAGAGAATATAACAGTGAGCTAGCGGCCTCTTCCATTGACCAAGGCACAGATATTCAAAGAACATTTATGATTCAAAAGTGCAACGATCTTTTGAATCGACTAGAAAACATTACCTCTTGTATCACTGAAGGCATGCATTCACGCTCAAGTGCAAGATTCACTTTAGTTAAAGATATTTTTGAAGAAGAGTATAGCTCACAAGGATTTAGTGATTTTATAAAAACCAATCTCAAGACACTCTCGCTCCGCATTTCTGATCATGCGAGCAAAACAGGCGAACATTATATCGCAGCGAACTTTCGAGAATATTCAGGTTTCCTTTGGGCTGCGCTTGGAGCGGGCGTCATCGTTAGTATTCTTGTTTTTTTTAAAGCTTGGCTGCACCATGCTTCGCTTCCATTGTTTTGGGAAGCCATGGCCTACTCGCTTAATTATGTGCTTGGATTCGTGCTTATTCAAATATTCCATTTTACTCTAGCCACTAAGCAGCCCGCAATGACAGCCTCTGCAATTGCAAAATCGCTCGATAGCAATAGAGATGGTAAAATAGACTTAAACGAAATGGCGATCACTATCGCAAGAGTTTTTCACACCCAGACCATTTCGTTCATCGGAAATTTATTAGTGGTATTTCCGCTGCCATTTGTGCTCACATTTCTCATGGATTACTTCATGGACTACCAATTATATGATGCACCAGAAGCCCTGAAGGTGATGGACAATCAACATCCATGGCGTTCATTTGCTTTGATGTATGCCTCATTCACAGGGGTATTCCTTTTTGTCAGCGGCCTCATTGCTGGATACGTTGATAACAGAATGATCTTCTCTCGAATCCCTGAACGAGTGCGCCAATCAAAAAACTTACATCGCTTTCTCGGGTTTAAAACCACTACCAAGTTTGCACGATACCTCAATCACAGCGCTGGCGGACTAGCAGGCAACATTTCTCTTGGATTTTTCCTAGGGACTGCTACATTCTTTGGTTCCATTACCGGATTGCCATTCGATATTCGTCACATCACTTTTGCGGCAGGCACATTCTCATCAGCCCTTTATTGCGCAGGTGACCTTGCCGTGTTATCCGATGTCATTATCACGATCATCGGAATTTTGTTGATCGGGTTTGTCAATTTCGCTGTTTCATTCGGACTAGCCTTCTATCTCGCATGCAAAAGCCGAGACATTAGTATTCGAAAAACGCCCGAACTCCTTCATGTTGTTTGGAGGTACTTCCGTCGTTATCCTATGGATTTTCTTCGCGCTCCTCAAAAGCCCAGAAAGGCCGAAGATTTGGCCTCATTGAGTTAGTTTTCAAAGAAGTAAGCCCTCACTCAATCATTCTTTTCACGTGTTTTGGCATTTTCACCTCCTAATCTTTGGTGTAAATACCACATTCGTGGTATTTTTGCACCCTGAAAGCAATTTAGAAGTGGTCTAAATAAATCGTCAAACGCCGAACAAATAAGACCTCTCAATCGTTTTCTTAAAAATTAGTATCATGATTACAGTGAATGATAGTGCAAAGGCACAAGTGGCTAAACTGCTAGCCGATGAAAACTACCCAGAGGGCTCTTTCGTCCGTGTAGGTGTTGAAGGAGGAGGCTGCTCAGGACTAATGTATCAACTCAATTTCGATAACGAAATGAAAGAGGGTGATCAAGTATTTGAAGACAACGGAGTCAAAGTGGTCGTGGATAAAAAATCTTTCCTCTATCTCATCGGGACAGAACTTCAATACACTGGTGGCCTCAATGGAAAAGGCTTTGTATTCAGCAATCCAAATGCATCACGCACTTGCGGATGCGGAGAAAGCTTTTCAATCTAATTACTATTACAAATGGCATACGAAGGCGATGAACTATTAGAATCCGTAACCAATAAGGAATACGAATTCGGGTTCACAACAAATATCGAAACAGACAAAGCTCCAAACGGACTCAATGAAGATATTATTCGATTGATCTCCGCTAAAAAAGAAGAGCCTGAATGGCTTTTACAATGGAGACTTGAAGCTTTTCATGCATGGCAAAAAATGACTGAGCCAGAATGGGCGCATGTCAAATATACCAAGCCTGATTTCCAAGCGATATCTTATTACGCAGCTCCAAAAAATCGTCAGAAGTACAATAGCCTCGATGAAATCGATCCTGAACTTCGTCGCACCATGGAGAAGCTAGGTATCTCTATGGAAGAACAAAAACGTTTAAGCGGAGTCGCAGTTGACTTTGTAATGGACTCTGTTTCCGTTGCAACTTCCTTCAAAGAAAAACTAGCAGAGCTCGGAATCATCTTCTGCTCAATGAGCGAAGCTGTTAAAGAGCATCCTGAACTAATTAAAAAGTATCTCGGCACCGTTATCCCTCGTTCGGATAATTTCTATGCGGCACTCAATAGCGCTGTATTCACGGATGGATCGTTCTGCTACATTCCAAAAGGCGTTCGCTGCCCAATGGAACTGAGCACATACTTCCGCATCAATGAATCTGGTACTGGTCAGTTCGAACGCACGCTCGTTGTCGCAGACGAGGGTTCTTATGTTAGTTATCTCGAAGGCTGCACTGCTCCACAAAGAGACGAGAATCAATTGCACGCAGCTGTAGTAGAACTCATCGCTCACAAAGATGCAGAGATCAAATACAGCACCGTTCAAAACTGGTATCCTGGTGATAAAGATGGAAAAGGCGGTGTATTCAATTTCGTTACTAAACGTGGTTTGTGCGAAGGAAATAATTCAAAAATTTCTTGGACGCAAGTAGAAACGGGTTCTGCTATAACATGGAAATATCCGAGCTGCGTTTTGAAAGGAGACAACAGTGTTGGTGAATTCTACTCTGTGGCTGTCACCAACAATGCACAGCAAGCAGATACTGGTACAAAGATGATTCATATTGGAAAAAACACCAGTAGCACGATCATCTCAAAAGGTATCAGCGCAGGTAGCAGCAATAACTCATACAGAGGTTTGGTGCAGATCAATAAATCAGCAGACAACGCAAGAAATTTCTCGCAATGTGATTCACTGCTCATGACTGATCATTGCGGAGCGCACACCTTCCCCTACATCGAAGTAAAAAATAAATCCGCGAAAGTGGAACACGAAGCCACCACTTCGAAAATCGGTGAAGACCAAATCTTCTATTGCTTACAACGTGGACTCAGCGAGGAAAAAGCTATCTCGCTTATCGTAAACGGATATGCAAAAGAAGTATTAAATAAACTCCCAATGGAATTCGCCATCGAAGCCCAAAAGCTCCTAGCGATTTCCCTAGAAGGAAGTGTGGGGTAAGTCAATGACAAGTGACAAGTGACAAGTGACAAGTGACAAATGACAAATGATCTCGGCTTTGCCGAGAAAAAAGACAGTAAAGCCACGCTGTAGCGTGGCTGAGCTGAAAATTACGAGGCACTTACAATAACGAATTTTTGAACCAACGATAATGTTAGAAATTAAGAACCTTCACGCTAGAGTTGAAGAAAAAGAAATCCTAAGAGGATTAAACTTCGAAGTGAAACCCGGAGAAGTGCACGCGATCATGGGTCCGAATGGATCTGGAAAATCTACGCTTGCTTCTGTGCTTGCAGGAAAAGAAGAATACGAGATCACAGGTGGTGAAGTATCCTTCAAAGGAAAAGATCTATTGGCAATGAGCGCTGAAGAGCGCGCACGTGAAGGACTATTCCTTGCTTTCCAATATCCAGTAGAAATCCCAGGAGTGAGTAACATCAACTTCTTGAAAGCAGCTCTTTCTGAAGTACGCGAACACCGCGGACTTCCACAACTCACTGCTAAAGAATTCTTGGCATTAGTCAATGAAAAATCTAAACTGGTTGAACTAGACGGTCAATTGACCAATCGCTCAGTGAATGAAGGTTTCAGCGGTGGTGAGAAAAAAAGAAACGAAGTATTCCAAATGGCAATGCTCGACCCTACTCTTGCTATTCTCGACGAAACAGACTCTGGTTTGGATATCGACGCCTTGCGTATCGTCGCAAATGGTGTAAACGCTATGCGCAGCCCTGAGCGTTCATTCGTTGTGATTACTCACTACCAACGTCTCCTCGATTTTATCGTTCCTGATTATGTACACGTACTATACAAAGGACGCATCGTAAAATCAGGAACAAAGGAACTTGCCCTCGAACTCGAGGAAAGAGGTTACGATTGGATCAAAGAAGAAGTAGAGGCAGCAAACGCTTAGTCATCAATGGAAGCAACAACAGTCATCAGCAACAAGGATAAATTCATTGCACTGAATGAATCAAAATCCTCTGTGCTAAAAAATAGTTGGGCAAACGAAATCGAAGCTGCAATCGCAGCATTCACAACATTCGAATTGCCTACCACTCGCCACGAAGAATGGAAGTACACGCGTACAACTCGCTTGGCAAATGAAAATTGGAAATGGTCTGAATCTCTTGAAAATTCAGGGCTTTCCAACACCATCATTGAAGACCTCAATGCAGCGCGTATCGTTTTCATCAACGGTAATCTTAGCCTTGCAGACAGTTCTTTTAATAACGCAATCGGTTGCACTATTTCAGTAAATGAAAATATTGCAGCCTCTGATATTGCTCAAATCAACGTCGCTCCTGCAACGAATGTTTTCGAAGCATTTCAACGCACAAATACTTCAGCTGCTATTTCTATTCGCGTAGAAAAAAACACAGCAGCAGAAACTCCTCTTCACATCGTTCATCTGATTACCGACAATGAAAGTATCAGCACCCCTGCTATTTTCATTCACCTCGGAACGGGCGCAACTTTGGAGGTAACGGAAAGTTTTCATGGAAATGAAAACACCAAAGGCCTTACCATTCGTGGCTTGTACGCACACGTTGGAACCAACGCTCGCCTTGAATACAATAAAATTCAAGCAGAAAAAGACGAACAGTTCCACATCTCTTTGGACAATGTGCGAGTAGAAAATGATGGCTATTCTAACTTCAACACTCTCACTATCGATGGTGGATGGGTTAGAAATGATTTGCGCATCGACCTCAATGGTCAAAATATTGAAGCCCACTTAAGCGGTTTCTATTTACCACGCAACAAACAACTCGTAGATAATCACACAAAGGTGGATCACATGTATCCTCATTGCATGAGCAACGAGCTTTACAAAGGAATCCTGTTTGATCAATCTACAGGAGTATTCAATGGAAAAGTCTATGTGCGTAAGGATGCGCAAAAGACAAATGCATATCAAACCAATTCAAACATTCTTGCTAGCGACGATGCTACAATGAATACCAAACCTGAATTGGAAATTTATGCAGATGATGTAAAATGTAGTCACGGTACTACTACTGGTCAATTGGATGAACAAGCAATGTTCTACCTACGCGCTCGTGGCATGAGTCCAGACTCCGCGCGCAAACTGCTTACTACTGCATTTATTAATGATGTTTTAAATAAAGTAGAAAACAAGATCGTGCGTCAACATGTTATTGATGCATTAGTCCAAAAAGGACTTCTATATATTTAAAACAAAATGGAATTAACGAAGGTCATCAACGATGTTGAGCAGCTCAGAGATGAGTTCCCATTACTTCATCAAGAAGTAAATGGATATCCGTTGGTGTACCTTGACAATGCTGCTACTTCACAAAAACCTTTTTCTGTTGTAGAAAGTATTACAAACTATTCCTTAGGATATAATTCCAACATACATCGTGGAGTTCACCACCTCGCAAACCTTGCTACGGAGGCTTTTGAAAGCACACGTAAAAAAGTTGCTGCGATGTTGCACACAACAGATGTTCGTGAAATCATTTTCACATCAGGCACTACAGATTCTATTAATCTTGTCGCGCAGTCGTGGGGAAGAAAGTTTTTGAAAGAAGGAGATGAAATTATTCTTTCCATGCTTGAACACCACAGCAACATCGTGCCTTGGCAGATGGTGGCTGAGGAAACAGGTGCGGTAATTCGGGTGATTCCAGTAACTCCAAAAGGAGAATGGGATATGGCAGCAGTGGATCAATTGATTTCTCACAAAACAAAATTGATCGCTGTCAATCACGTATCAAATGCCCTAGGTACGATCAATCCAATTGAATACATTATTGAAAAAGCAAAAGCAGTAGGTGCTACGACGATGATCGACGGTGCGCAATCTGTGGTGCATTTTGATGTAGATGTAAAAAAATTGGACTGCGACTTCTATGCGTTCAGCGCGCACAAACTCTACGGCCCAACTGGCGTCGGAGTGTTGTATGGAAAAGCGGAAGTATTAGAAAAAATGAATCCTTATCGTGGTGGTGGTGAAATGATCAATACCGTATCATTTGACGGCACCACTTATAACGATATTCCATACAAATTCGAAGCAGGCACCCCAAACATTGAAGGCATCATTGCATTCGGTGCTGCAGTTGATTTTGTAAATTCATTGGATGGAGAATGGGTGAAGCAACACGAGCAAGAACTACTTGCTTATGCTACCGAAAAATTAAAATCCATTGATGGATTAAAAATTTATGGAGAAGCAGAAAACAAAGTTTCTGTGATCTCTTTTCTCGTTGATGGCATCCATCCATTTGATTTGGGAACCTTGCTCGATAATCAAGGAATTGCAGTACGCACAGGACATCATTGCACACAACCATTGATGAACCATTTCGGAATACCGGGAACAGTGCGAGCTTCATTTGCGATTTACAACACGAAAGAAGAAGTGGATATGCTTTACAACGCCCTTGTCAAGGCGATTGCAATGCTTAAATAATTTATAAAGTGACCATCGAAGAAAGACAACAAGAAATTATTTCTGAATTCAACATGTTTGATGATTGGATGCAGAAATATGAATACATCATCGAGCTAGGAAAAGATCTTCCCTTGATTAAAGAAGAACTAAAGAGCGATGATATACTCATCAGAGGTTGTCAATCACGCGTGTGGTTGCATGCAGAACTAAAAGCTGACAAAACATTACACTTCACTGCAGACAGCGATGCCATCATCACCAAAGGATTGGTATCATTGGTAGTGCGAGTGTTGGATGGAATGCCAGCAGAACAAATAGCAACAGCAGATCTTCATTTTGTAAATGATATAGGACTAAACGCTCACCTCTCCCCCACAAGAAGTAACGGCCTAGCCTCCATGATCAAACAAATGAAAATCTACGCAACGATTTTTCGCTAACGCGAAAAGCAGCGAAGCTACCAGACACGAGCGAAGCGAGTACCCTTCACCGAAGGTACCCGACATCTCGCCTCCGGCGAGATACCAGACACGAGCAAAGCGAGTAATATGAAAGGAGAAATGCAAAATAAAGTGATTGAGGTTTTGAAGACCATTTATGACCCAGAGATACCTGTGGACATCTATGAACTCGGACTCGTTTATATGATCGATGTGAACGATGAAAACTTCGTTACCATCACCATGACCCTTACTTCACCTTCTTGCCCAGTAGCAGAAACATTGCCTCCAGAAGTAGAAGAAAAAGTGGCTGCCATTCCAACTGTGAATGGAGCGAAAGTAGAAATCACCTGGGATCCACCATGGGACAAAAGCATGATGAGCCAAGAGGCCATGCTAGAATTAGGATTTCTATAATTAATTTGTCTTATGAAAAAAATCGCCATCCTTGGATCTACAGGTTCCATTGGTACACAAGCATTGGATGTTGTTAAATCAAATCCAGAATCATTTAGTGTTGAAGTTCTTACTGCGCATAGCAATGCAGACCTATTGATTCAACAAGCGTTGGAATACAAACCAAACGCAGTTGTTATTGGCGATGAAAGCAAATACCAATTAGTCAAGGATACATTGTGGGATGCGGGGGTGAAAGTTTATGCTGGCGCTCAAGCACTCGAACAAATTGTAGAGATGACGGAAATCGACATGGTGCTCACCGCTTTAGTGGGTGCTGCTGGTTTGCGTCCCACGATAAATGCAATTCAATCTGGAAAACAAATTGCACTTGCCAACAAAGAAACACTCGTTGTTGCAGGAGACCTTGTCACCAAATTAGCTAAAGAAAAAGCGGTAAATATTTATCCTGTAGATAGCGAGCACAGCGCCATTTTTCAGTGCCTTGCTGGGGAGTGGCATAATCAAATTGAGAAAATCATTCTTACTGCGAGCGGTGGACCATTCAGAGGTAAGTCAAAAGAAGAATTAGCGACCGTCACCAAAGCGCAAGCACTCAAACATCCCAATTGGGATATGGGTGCAAAGATCACCATCGATAGCGCATCATTGATGAACAAAGGGTTGGAGGTGATTGAAGCGAAGTGGTTATTTAATCTTACACCCGATCAAATAGAAGTGATTGTGCACCCACAATCCATCATTCATAGCATCGTACAATTCACAGATGGAAGCATGAAAGCTCAGATGGGACTGCCAGATATGAAACTGCCGATTCAATATGCGATGGGTTATCCTGAGCGATTGAAATCTGATTTTCCAAGATTCGATTTCTTCAACTATCCACAGCTCACATTCGAACAACCCGATCGTGAGACCTTTAGATGCCTCAATATTGCATTCGAAGCAATGCGTCAGGGCGGAAACATGCCATGTGTAATGAACGCCGCTAATGAGATCGCAGTAGCGAAATTCCTTAAAGATGAAATTGGCTTCCTACAAATCGCCGATGTAGTTTCTTCCACTATGGAAAAA
>JAIXWP010000103.1 GCA_027491215.1 Flavobacteriales bacterium
CAGCAAAATAGATATTGGTTAGTAGAAAATATCATTACTCAAACATTCAAGCCACTTCGCGATTTGGCATATAACTATCATCGCAAGGGAATGGACAAAATGTTTAGCGACCTTACAGAATCGCGTGGTGTAATGACTGCCGCATTATTGGAATTGAACACTATTCATAAAATCAAGCCTAGCTCTTATAACATGCAGGTTTTCTTTTATGCAAAAGCTGATGAAATTATTTCCATCTACAAACCTCTTCCAGCGCCGGAAAAACAGCCCATTTATGAGTTGTTAAAGAAGCTGGATCCAGGGAACATTTCTAAGTACGAAAAAATGATGCAATAAATAGTAGGAAGATATGCTTCGAAATTTAGAAGTGATCAACTACGGATTGATTGATCATGTAAACCTTGACTTTAAAAAAGGACTTACTGCCATTACAGGTGAGACGGGAAGTGGTAAGTCTATTCTCCTAGGTGCATTTGGATTGTTGCTAGGTGATCGTGCAGATAGCAAGAGTATCAAACACATTGATCAAAAGTGCATAGTAGAGGCAGTATTTGACTTGAGAGCATTTCAACTCGAGCAATTTTTCCAAGAAAATGATCTAGACTTCGATGCTAACACAACCGTGCGTCGCGAGATCGCTCCTGGAGGTAAGAGCAGAGCATTTATCAATGATACTCCCGTTTCACTTCAGCAACTAAAAGCTCTCGGAGAGCGATTGGTTGATATCCATTCTCAACACGAAAACTCCATACTAGGTGAACGATCTTTTCAATTTTCTGTCATTGATGCATTTGCTCATCACGAAGCATTGCTCGCTGATTATTCGCTGAATTTTTCTCTCTACAAATCACAGAAAAGTGAGCTAGAAAAACTAGTTGAGAATGAAGTAAAAATGAAGCAAGACCTCGACTACTTTCAATTTCAGCTCGAGGAATTAGAAAAAGTTTCTTTAGAAAATATTGATTTACCCGCGCTAGAAGCCGAACTCGAAACGCTGAACAATGCGGAACAGATCAAATCTAGCCTTGGAAACATTACAGCGATTTTAGACGCGGATCATCCCTCTGTCATTAGTGGACTTGCTATGGCAAAAGCTGCAGCTCAGAAGTTGGCCAGTTTCAATACAACGCTTGAAGATTTTGCTAAGCGTATAGACTCTTCGATGATTGATCTGCGTGAATTATGTAGAGAAATTGAAGCCTATGCAGATGGTGTAGCTATGCAGCCTGAGCGCATCGTTATAGTTCAGGAGTTGATTGGTCAGGTATATCACCTGCAGCAAAAGCATCGCATGCAAAGTATTGAAGAGCTCATCCATTTGCGCGAGCAGATTCGTGTGAAAGTACAAGAATCATCTTCGGTAGATGATCGCATTCAAGAGTTGAGAAAAGAATTATATCAAACCGAACAAACGCTCGGTTTGATTGCCGATAAACTTACTGCCTCTCGTCAGAAAGGCGGACAAAAAGCTACAAAAGAGGTCGAGAAATATTTCAAGGAATTATCGCTCGATCATGCAGAACTCGTTTTTGATCTCACTCCTTCTAAAAGCTTTCATGCTCAAGGAAAAGACGATATTCAAATTCTATTTAGATCAAACAAAGGAGGGCAATTACTGCCTATAAAACAAGTTGCATCCGGAGGTGAGATATCTCGTGTCATGCTAGCTTTAAAAGCAGCTATAGCGCGTCACAAGAAACTACCTGTATTGATTCTTGACGAGATCGATCAAGGAGTTAGTGGTGAAGTTGGAAAGAAGATTGGAAGTATCTTGAAAGAAATGAGTTCAGATATGCAATTGATCACCATCACTCACCTACCACAGATTGCAGGTAAAGCAGAACATCATTTGAAAGTTTCTAAAGAAACCGATGGTAAGACCACTACTACTAAGGTAGAGATCTTGAATCAAGATGAAAGAATCAAAGAAATTGCAGAGATGCTGAGCGGTAAAAATATCACGAAAGCCGCCTTAGAAAACGCAAAAGAGCTGATGAATTAACATCAGCTCTTTTTATTTTAATCTTCTATTTCCTTAGAACGACATATCCAATCCAATGGTTGGAAGGATTGGCAATTGATTCACACGCTGTGATGTGATACGATCAATATAGAATACGTTTTCTCTGTTGTAAGCATTCGTCACACCAGCATTCACTTCCAACTGTACCTTCTTCCATTTGAAATCTTTTCTAACATTCAAGTCAAGACGATGATAGTATGGAAGACGTCCTCCGTTTAGATCTCCAAATTGAATGGAAAGATCGTCAGCGTTTGCGGTTACGTAATCGGTAGAGATTCCGTTAAGAGCATCTGGAGCCTGGTAAAAGCCTTGTGTTTGAGTGAAAGGCAGACCAGATCCAAGATTCCAGCGTAAGCTAGCTTCCCAATCTCTTTTCTTACCGAACTTCTGTGAAGCCACGAAGTTGATGTTGTGTCTTCTATCGAATACTGGATCATACCAACGGAAACCATCCCAACGACGCACCTTACCCAATGAATAAACGAAATATAGATATGTAGTCTTGTGCTCATACTTCAATACAACATCAGCACCAGCAGCCCAACCGCTTTCTAGGATATAATCCTTTCTTTGGATTTCTGGTCGGAAGAAATTTGCTGCATCGTCTGGGAAAATCTTATTTCTGTTGGTATTAGTAACCTGACGGAAGTCGCGATAATATCCTTCAACATTTAAGTTCCATTTTTCAGTCAAATCAAATTCGAAACCTGCGATATAGTGAATTGCTCTTTGAAGAGGATTCTTCACTTCTTGTACTTCGAGATTTGAATTCGTGAATTGGCTTTGAAGATTATCTGGTCCTGCAAGGAAGCCGTAGAATAGATTGACAACGTCGCGGTCGCTATTGGTTGCCATCAAGTTCTGTGTATAAATACCCGTAGCTGCTTTCAATCGCAGTCTTTCACTTGCTTTAAACTTCAAACCCAATCTTGGTTCTGGCGAAAATGTAGAAAGCGAAGCATAGTATTGAAGACGAAGACCTGGCTCAATGATCCAACGATTGCGGCTTAACTTATAAGATGCATATCCATTGAGCTCAGTAGTATTTTGAGCCTCCTCAATGATAATTCCAAGGGGATTATAGCTATTGTATTTGGTGCTGAATCCTACCACTTCAATTCCATATTTCAACACATCATCTTCAATGATGTATTTGAAATCAAGTCCAAAATTGAAGCTAGTAATGGTATCAGAACGTGGGTCATTGCTCTCTTCTAGCAATTGAATCCCATACTTCGAACGAGCGAAGTTACCGCTGATCAATACCGGAGAAGTTGTTGGTACTATTACGAAATTACCTCCAAATCCTGTGTTTGCCCACTTCAAGCTTGAAAGACCTTGATAGTCTGTAACACCATCTTGGAAGGAGAATCCAAACATATTAAACTTAGATCCAGTCGCTCCAGCGAATGAAATTTTACTGTAGATATCTTGATAGTTGAATGGTAGGCCTGCACCTTCATTTACGTAGGGATATAAAAACTTCGAAGATTCATCAAGGTATGATCTCTTCGCGCTAAGGATATAAGAGATACCGCTTCCATTTTCTTTTTGCTTTTTCAATGGACCTTCTACAAGTGCACGCACACCGAATGGATTTATACCAACCTTTCCGTTGGTCTCCTTCTTATTACCATCTTTAGTGGTAATATCCATCACAGAAGAAATACGGCCGCCGAATTGCGCTCCGAAACCACCAGTGTACACATCTGCGTTTGAAATGATATCAGTGTCAAATACAGAAAAAAGACCGATCGAGTGGAATGGATTGTAGATGATCATACCGTCTAGCAATACCTTGTTTTGAACTGGAGAACCACCACGGATGAAGATTTGACCTCCTTGGTCACCTGTGCTAACGAAACCAGGAAGTGTTGTTAAGACTTGCACCAAGTCAGGCTGACCACCAATGGATGGAATACGCTTGATATCCTGAAGACGTATAGATTCAACAGAAATATTGACGTTTGTTTTCTGATCGCTCTTTTCACTGGAGATTTCGATTTCCCCTAGTTCATTGACATTTTCCTCTACTTCTAGATTGACAGTAAGAACCTTATTGATTTCGACTTTGACTTCTCTTCTTACCTCTTTAAACTCCGTAGATTTAACTACGAGGGTATAAGTTCCGGCTGGCACTTTGGTCAAGGAGTAGTAGCCATTTTCATCTGTTGAAGTACCATAAGTGGTTCCTTCTAGACCAACAGTAACGAATAGTGCTGGCTCACCAGATTTTGCATTTTTCAAAAATCCTCTCACTGTGCCTTGCGCCAACGCGTCGGAAACGCATAGAGTGAACAAGGTCACAATCAATACAACTACATTTTTCATCATACAGGTTTCGTAAGTGCGCGAATGTAATCATAAGAAGACTAACATGAAAGCTCAATCTTTGCGAATTCCTTGGATTTATAGCACTTCAAAGCGCTTGAATTTTAGCCAAAATCAAGTGACATTTTAGCTATTCTATCCTCCAATGTTTCTGATGTCATTTTCTCGCGCAAGCGATCGACCATGATTGGAAATGCAAAAGGGGTAGGCTTTTCGGGATATTTCAACACAATATTTTGTTGGTTGATCCGATGCAAGGCCGCCCTCAAACGAGTGATTTCAAGCTGATAATGAAGTACCTCGTCATAAGCTTGTCTTAGTAACAGATTGTTAGGGTCGTATTCCTCAAAGACTTTAAATATCAACTGACTACTGCTTTGGATATGTCTATCTTTTATTGGTTGACCAGGAAACCCTTTAAATATGAGTCCTGATATCGAAGCGATATCTCTAAATTTTCTTTTTGCTAGTTCTGATGAATTTACTCCACTCCACATATCTTTTTCCAAATCATTCAAATCTATCAGAGCCGCACCTAGAGCCTCCTCAATTGGGATGGGTTGATCGGATAGCAGTTCGAATCCGTAATCGTTATATGCTAAAGAAAATGATAATGGAAACAACTTCCCTATTCGATATGCGAAAAGCGAGGCTAAGCCTTCGTGCACGAGTCGACCTTCGAACGGATAAAATATGGCATGGTAACCATCTTTGGTTTCAAAATATTCAATGAGAAACTCCTTCTTCGTTGGGACAATGCTTCGCATTTTTTGAAGCTTGATGATGGGTGCAATTTTTTCCAGCTCGGGATCATGAATATTGATTCCAGTGGCGCACTCCTCCATTTTTTCCCGAATAATATGAGACATTTTAGATGAAAGAGGCATTCTGCCGCCTTGATAGCTCGGTATTTTACCTGTCATCTTGCTCGACTTTTTTACAGTAGCCGTTAGCTCTTTGACCTTGACGAGTTCGAGTCCTTGCCCTGCAAACCAGAAGCTGTCTCCGACATTTAGTGAGGCGATAAAACTTTCTTCTACATGCCCAACTAAACCTCCACGTTGCAACTTTACCATCATCATCGTATCGCTAACTATCGCACCAATCGAAAGCCGATGTCTGCGAGCAAGTCGTTGGTTGGCGATATGATATTTTCCATCTTTCATCACCCACTTATGATAGTCTGCATAAGCTCCTAATGAGTCGCCGCCAGATGAGGTGAAGTATAATATCCATTTCCACTCTTCCAAAGACATGCTCGAAAACGCATGACTAGAAATAATTTCTTGATAGGTTAGTTCAGGCTCGAATCCTTCCCCCACGGCAAGGGTATTGAGGTATTGAATCAACACATCAAAACAGCGCACCATCGGTTCGCGTGCTTCTATGATCTGTTGTGTGGTAGCCTCTCGCAGCGCGGCTGCTTCAAGCAATTCAAGAGAATGGGTTGGTAAAAAATAAATCCGGCTTAGCGCATCTGGGCGGTGTCCACTTCGACCGGCACGTTGTAAGAATCGAGCAATCCCTTTAGGTCCGCCGATTTGCACGATGGTTTCAACGGGAGCGAAATCGACACCTAGATCGAGACTTGAAGTACATACTACAGCCTTCAAAGTGCCGTCGCTGATAGCGTCTTCTACCCAATGTCTTAATTCACGCGCCACACTGCCGTGGTGCATCGCAATAATTCCCGATAGTGATAAGTCTGCCTCTAATAAATGTCTGTACCATATTTCACATTGAGCTCTAGTATTAGTGAAGATAAGCGTGCTCTTACTTTCCACCACCACAGGCATTACTTGTGCGAGCATCTTGATTCCAAGGTGTCCCGCCCAAGGCATCTTCTCCACTTCATCAGGCATAATGGATATGATCTCCAACTGCTTTTTAATATCAGAACGAATAAGCAAAGGAGCTTTCTCATTCATTCCAACTAATACATTCATCGCCTCTTCGAGATTTCCTATTGTCGCTGAAATCCCCCATGATTGAAGCTTTGGACTGATTGAGCGCAATCTCGTTAATGCCAATTCAAGCATTACACCGCGCTTCGAGCTCATTAGTTCATGCCACTCATCAGCAACGATTACTTCAAGGTCTTGGAAGAGTTCACCAGCTTTCTTTGTTGCTAAAAGCAAATGCAAACTTTCAGGTGTTGTGATGAGAATGTTTGGAATTTCCTTTTTCTGAAGTGCTCGCTCTTGTTCAGAGGTGTCACCTGAACGGATACCCACCGAAAGGGGAAGTTCAAGTTCATTGATGACACGCTCCGCACTCTGTTTGATCTCCTTAGCCAGTGCACGAATGGGAGTAATCCACAGCATTTTTAATCCTTTGCCATGATTGTCCTTTAATAGAAAAGGCAAGAGCAACGAGTATGTTTTTCCGCTACCTGTAGGTGCATTGACCAAGCCATTTCGGCCACTTAACAAGGCCTTCCAAGCCTCGAGCTGAAAAGATTGTGGCTTCCAGCCACGCCTTCCCATCCACTCCGTACACCGCTCTATGACAGCTTTCTGGTCCACCTTTGAAATATTTTATTGGCAATATCCGTATTTCATTTGGCTATTACCAAGAAGAAATGTTACTTTGGGCATTGTTTTTGAAAAATCGACTCCAAAAATCAAAAGAATGAAAAAATTTATTGCCGCAGCCTTCATCGCAATTGCATTCGCTTTCACGGCAAACGCACAATCACCAGAGTATAAAGATCTACTAACCCTTTTTGTTGATGAGAAGTTCGACAAAGTTGTAGAAAAAGCTACTCGCTGGACAGAGGGAGAAAAAACTAAAAAAGATGCTCTTCCATACTTATTCATCAGTATGTCTTACTTCGAAATGTCGAAGAGAGATAAGTGGAAGACTAAAGTTCCAGATGCATTCAAGTTGAGCTTGAAGAGCATAAAGAGCTACGCTAAATATGATCCACAAAGAGAATTTGCATCAGAGTATGAAGATTTCTTCGCGGAGTTGCGCACAGCGCTTATTGCAGATGGAGAATTGATGTTGGATCAACAGAAGTTTACAAAAGCAAAAACAGATTATCAATACTTATTGAATCTAGAAGCAAATGATGCGGGAGCTCAAATCTACCTAGGTATTACACTAGTAGCAATGAAGAGCAAAAAAGAGGCAGACATGGCCTTTGCAGCAGCGAAGAAAATGTTGACCGACAAAACAGCATCTACAGCTACACCAGAAATAAAGAACTTCTTGAAAGCCGCGTTGATTACATATGCTTTGCAGCTTTCTGATGCTGGAAGTAATTCTACTGCAAAAGAATGGATGGAGCTTGGATTGGATATCTTCAAAGACGATAAAGAATATAACGTTACCTACGAAACAGTAGCTGGTTAATTCCTCACTACAGCTTGTAATAGATACTAAAGAGACGGGGCCATGCGCCCCGTCCTCCGTTTATGGAGTAAAGAGGAGTAAGCACACCACCGAATTGACGGAAATAGGATTCGATGCCTGGAACCATTGAGCCTTCGAAATCGAAGTATTCAAAGCCCGAACGCTTTGCATAAAGAATCGCTTCATACAATGATTTTGGACCCACGGCATCATTTGAATGATCTCTATCAATGGCACCAAACAAGTAATAGCACTTATTACCTTGACCAGCGAATAAGGCCATGCCAATTGCATTATTTTCTTTTCTTATAAACGTAAAATTCAATGCTTTTGATTGCATTAAGTTTTGCAAAATGTGTTCATCAATTTTTACATTGCTTCTTTTCATTGTAGCAGCGAAAAGTTGAAACGCATCACCCTCATTTCGATTTTGATCGAGTTGAAAATCTGAGAAATCCTTAGAAAGTTTATTGCGCAATTTCGCATCCATGGCTTGAAACAGCTCTTCTTGTGAAGCCTTCAAATCGAGGACATAAGTATATTTTACTTTTACAGTAATGCCTTTCCAAATAAGCGGTTGAGCATCATTGAAAGAAGTAGGAAACTCCAGTTTATAAAAATGATAGTTTGATTTTTTTAGAAAATCTGCGAGCGCTTCTGTCGCTTGCTTTTCATCTGCTTGAAGCTTTGCATTTGTTTTTTTCTCCGAGAAAAAAAACCAACCACAATGAGGAGCAAAGGGAGGTGTGATAAGTTGACGAAGTCCCCATTTTTTTTGCTCAAAGGCAACGAGTCCACCAACTATTTGATTCGAGTCGTTGAACACACCTATTCGAACTAATTGATCTCCGTAGGCTTTGCTCCAATCATTGGAAGCAAAGACCTCGTTCGATCTTGATTGTAGTTCGAAGAAAGAATTTATTTCGTTATCGAGTATTCGACGTGCTATCATGCTTTGACAGCTTCCTTCATATTAGAAACTGAAGTCTTTTCTATTCGCGGTGCGGCGCTGTACATACGTTCTATAATCTCCACAACTTTCAACCCTTCAAGGGCATTTGTGGTGATATTCGTTCTGCCTTTTAATGTATCAATTACATTCTGAATGATATAAACGTGATTGGCAGCACTTCCTTTATAATCTCCATAATCGTTAGCAGGATTCCCTTCTGGAAGCTCAGGCATTGTATAGTCTTGAATTTCACAATAGACTACTTCATTCATATACTGTCCTCCTACTTTCACTGTTCCTTTTTCAGCAACAATAGTCATCGAACTTTCGAAGTTTGTTTTGCTTACAGAAGTAGAGAAATTGAAAGATCCAACACCGCCATTAATAAAATCGAAACTCACAATACCAGAGTCTTCAAAGTTGGTAGACTGTTGGTGATTGAAGTCCATGAAACGCGCTTGAATATTGGTAATATCTCCAAACAACCAATACATAATATCAATGAAGTGAGAGAATTGCGTGAATAGAGTACCTCCATCTAAGTCAGAACTGCCCTTCCAATGATTCTTTTTGTAATAACGATCATCTCTGTTCCAGAAACAATCGATATTGACCATGTATATATCACCTAGAATTTTTTGATCGATAATATCCTTAATCCAAACACTTGGAGGACTGTATCTATTTTGCATGACACAGAACACCTGTTTTTGAACGTGTAATGCAGTATAAATTATACGTTCACCATCCACCTTGTTCAAAGCCATTGGCTTTTCAATCACCACATGTTTTTTAGCAGTCAGAGCAAGTAATGCGTGTTCGGCGTGCAAACCGTTCGGGGTACAAATACAAACGATATCGCATTCTGGACCGTTGGCTATCATTTCAGCTGGCGAATTGAAGAAAGGAATGTCATAATTGACACCACATTCTTCCTTTGATTTTACATCACTCATAGCCACAAGAGTAGCTTCAGGGTGACGAAGCACCATTTCAGCATGACGTTTACCAATGTGACCGGCGCCAATGACAGCGAAACGCAATTTTTCCATAAAAAACTAAATAGAGTGCAAAATTACGAAAAACCGCGGTTCGAGGCTTAGTCTCTAATACTGCGATTGAAAATGATATAGCCGAAATTAAAGAGAAGGCTCCATGGCTCTTCCTTTCTTTCGTAGTAATTGGCTGAAACGCTGATCGGGCCGAGAGGGCTATGAAAAACAAGACTAGTGGACCCCATGAAATAGGGACGCCAAGGATATACAAACCGGGCTTGGTTCGCCTCATCAGACTCTAATCTATTGTATGCGCCAAATCCATAGGCCTCTGCTCTTAAATCCAAATTTCGTCCGACCTCATACACTGCCATTAAACCAGCAGCGCTATAATTAAAAGCTCTGAATTGCGTAAGGAAGAACGTCTTGCTTTCAGGGATTGGTTTGAAAGAAGGGGCCATAATGGCCGTAGAGATATAGTTGTTAAAGAAGTCCTGATTGCTCCATACATGCTCTAATGAAAATCCTCCATGAAATTTTCCCAAAGCGAGAAAATAATTGGTGTAATGAAATTTAGCGACAAACCATTGATGACTCTTCGTTAATGTATCTTTCAACTCAAGAGTGCTTCCAGGGATAGTCGTTTCAAGACCGTTCATATATTTTGCAGAAACCATCAAGTCCGTGCCACTATGTGCATACTGAATTCTATCGAGCGTAGACCTTTGCCAAACAGCTCGTAAAGCAAACACATCGAAGTCGGTTCTATCTGCAGTATCCGTTGAAATAAAGTTTTGTGTTTGATAGTATTCGTCAAACATGTGAGAATACATTGACATAAACGAGAGCTTTCCTTTGTTGCCTGCAGGTACTGTAATTCCAGCCGTTCCTGTTCGTTCGTTGAGTAATACAAAAGAAGGTTTTACATCATCAAAAAAAGTAGTCAATGACTTGTAATAATCCCATCTGTTTTGAGTGTATGCTCCAAAGAAAGAGAGTGGGTATTTTCCAGGAAGATCCCAACGAACTTCACCAAGAATTGAAGCATAGAATCTGCCGAAGTAACTGTTAGCCGATATTGTTGCAGAAGTTTTTCCAAATAGGTTATATCTCAAACCAACGAATCCTGCATTAATAGAGCGTGATGAGAAATTTCCTCCGAATGAAACAAATAGATCTTTTTCCTTTTCAACATCAAGATTCATTCGAAACTTCTTTGTTGCGGGATTGAAATGAAGCGTTGGAAAAATCGTTTTGATTTTATCGTCAGAAAATAGTCGAAAATAAGATTCACGTAATTCACCAAGAGGAAGAGACTCGATTCTCTTGCTCATCATTCTTTTTACATAAAAGTTTTGGCTTTTATCAAGTCCATTGATACTAATTTCATCTACTTCAAGCGGAGAAAATTTCGCTTTGAAAGCTTGTCTCTTTTTTTGTTTCTCCTCAAAAGACTCCCTCCGTTCGATCATTTCAAAAATGACGGATAAGCTGTCCATAGTAGCTTTGTAGCCCGCTTCAATTGCATCCTCTGCGCGATCAAAATCGAACGTTCCTATTTCTTCACTTTTGGGTTCAATGATCACTAATTCATCACAAACTTTATAGAGTTCGTTTCTGAAAAGAATCATACTTTCCAATTGTGAGAATAGATCTCCTTCAGAAGGGTCGCTATTTTCTCCAGACACATTGCATCCCAAGATTACATCCGGCGCAAATTCACGATAAATGGTGCCGACGGGGAAGTTGTTGTAAATGCCACCGTCGAAAAGCAAGACACCATCCACTCTTCTAGGAGGTAAATAGAAAGGATAAGTACTAGAAGCTCTGAGGGCAACATTCAAGGGTCCATTTTTGAATGTAATCTCGCGTTTATTTTTTACATCAGCTGCAATACATCGGAATGGAATATAGAGGCTGTCAAAATTGCTCCCGCTTGCTTGATCTGCTTGACTAAAACTAGACATTAGATTCCAATCAAGTTGAACCGGATCAATTAGGTTAGTAGGAATCGCATTTGTGATGAAAGTTCCTTTGCTGTATTTGATCGTACCCATCGATGCAGAGGGCTCTGGATCTTTAAAATAAAAACGAAAATCATCATCTAATTGACCGGTAACCATTTGCATAAAGGGTTCGCTACGCACGAAGGAATCGATCTCTGCAACTGAATATCCGCTTGCGTACATGCCAGCAATGACAGACCCCATGCTTGTACCGCCGATGTAATCGATTGGAATTTCATTGTCTTCCAATACTTTTAGGAACCCCACATGGGCTAATGCTGTTGCACCGCCACCACTTAACACTACTCCCACCTTTTGGGCAGAATAATGCTGAAAAACAAATAAAAACAAGACGATTAGTAGTGAACGCATGGAATCAGTTGATCACTGCAAAGTAACGATAAGTAATCTAAAATTCACCACCAAACCTCTTTGAATGGTTATTAAACAGAGTTGAATGGCAATTCTAAAAAGCTTTCTCCCTTAATTTATCAAAGTATTTGAATGATTTTAAAAGGCGAGATCCATACCAACTAAACATTTCCCCATCCACGATCAATACTTCCGTTTGAGGTAAATGTTCTTTAAAGTAAGAGACGTGCGACTGTTTGAAAGGAAAAGGTTCTGACGACAAGAAAAGCAAATGCGGTGCTTCCGCAATGATATCATCTATGGTGATTACTGGGTAACGTTTGAGAT
The DNA here is from genome assembly GCA_027491215.1 of Flavobacteriales bacterium. Classification (GTDB taxonomy): domain Bacteria; phylum Bacteroidota; class Bacteroidia; order Flavobacteriales_D; family Sanyastnellaceae; genus JAIXWP01. The sequence goes on from JAIXWP010000103.1 coordinate 12,364, forward strand.
GGCTAAAACAATTATCCCAACCACCGATTCCGAGCATATCGTGAATGAAATTATTACTCCCTACCGCCATTAATGGATCGTTCCATATGAGATAAGCGACGGTGCCGAATTCTTGATCCGCAGCATTGTAAACGCGTTGCTCATCCTGGATTCTATTGAGCCAATCTTGTGCTTCCACTTCACGATTGGTCAACATGCCAATATCAGACATCGACTGATACGCCTCCTTAAGCGTATTGATATCACTGATATAAATGGGAAAACGCTCCGCTAACCATTCGATGTCCGACAAAGTGTTCTCTTCCTTATTTGCGATGATTAAATCAGGATTTAATGCTGCAATTTTATCAAGATGTAGATTTTTAGTTCCACCTATTTTTTGCTTTGATTCGAACCAGCTTTTCGGATGTATGCAGAATTTCGTGATGCCGATCACTTCATTTTCAAGCCCGAGATCAAACAAGTATTCAGATTGAGAAGGTACCGTAGAGACTATGCGTCGAGCGGGTCGAGCGAGCTCCACCTTTTTTCCAACGCCGTCTATTACAGTAATCATGAGGGATTGATTTGATTCAACAAAGCTAGTAAGTCCTCTTTGGTATTCGCTTCATTTGCTAATTTATCTTTTCTCCATCGATGAATTCTAGGAAAACGCAGGGCTATACCGCTTTTATGTCTACTCGATAATTGAATTCCTTCAAATGCAATTTCAAAAACGAGAGTTGGGATAACAGATCGAACTGGGCCGAATTTATCAATCGTATTCTTTTTTACAAATGCATCTACTTCCTTCATCTCCGCATCAGTCAGACCAGAATAAGCCTTTGTAAAGGGCAATAGGTTTCCTTCATGCCATATAGCGAAGGTGAAATCAGTATATAAGTTCGCTCGGCGACCATGTCCTTTCATTGCATAAATCATCACTGCATCGATGGTCATAGCGTCCAATTTCCATTTCCACCAATCGCCTTTCTTTCTGCCAACTTTGTAGGCAGAGGATCTGCGTTTGAGCATCAAACCTTCGCACTTCAACTGCCTACTAGTGCTGCGGATTTCAATTATTTCTGACCATGAATTAGCGTTGATTTCTTCTGAAAGAATTAGCTTTTCAGAATTTATTTCTGACGTGAGTAAGGAAAGTTCAAGACGTCTTTTTTCAAGAGAAGTTTCTCTCAAATCAGCACCATTCAATTCCAATAAATCATATGTTATGAAAGCAATTGGTGAAGTTTCCAATGCTTTTTTAGTGAGATTCTTTCTTCCAATTCGCGTTTGTAAATTGGCAAATGGCATGACCTCTTTTCCATCATGACAAATAATTTCACCATCGATTACGAAGTCTTTTTCTACGTTTTTGAGAAAATGTAGTTCTGGAATTTTTTCAGTCATCAACTCCTCTCCCCTGCTCCAAATGAAGACTTCACCGTTTCGCTTAATTATTTGGCCTCGAATTCCATCCCACTTTTTTTCAATCACCCAATCTTCCAAAGAACCAAGATCGGACACTTCACCTTCGAGAGCATATGCAAGATAAAATGGATAGGGTACTGCATCATTTCGTTGATCTTCACTCCTGACGAGTTGTTGAAAGTCTGTGTCATTTGGCGACCACTTCCCCATTAGACGATGAGCCAAGACTTCTTGTGGAATATTTGTGTGAATAGCAAGCGCTTTCAAAATGAGTTGTTGTGAAACGCCCATTCTAAAGCCTCCTCCAATCAATTTATTAAAAATAAATTTTGTGTCCACATCCATCCCTTTCCATGCATTGAGCACATATGCGATTCGAATTTCTTCATCCTTTTTTTTCAGATTTGAAATTTCTGTCATCCAATGAGCAAGAGAGAAATCTTCTATTTCATACTCTTGTTTTACAAGAAGAGAAATTGTTTCAGAAAGATCGCCAACCACTAAATATGTTTCATCGAAAAGCCAAGAAGATAGCATTGCTGCCTCAGCAGCAATAGCCTTCAAAACGCCACTCTGCAGTGGTTTCGGCGGTCTTTTATCTGTGAGTAGCGCGATGGCCCAAAGTTTATCTTCATCACTACTTTCTTCGAAGTACTTCGCTAGAAATTGAATGCGTGTATTCGTCTTGGTAGTAGACTCCAAATCGCGATAGAGTTGAACGAAACGCTTCATACCTCTTCCTCCCCGAATTCAGTTTTTTCTGTAATCGCATTCCAGCCATTCTCCGATAAGTATTTAGCAAAAACATCTGTATAGCCGTGTGTCACGATTACCTTTTCTGCCCCAGTGCTTTTTACCGCTGTGATCAAAGAATTCCAATCCGCGTGATCTGATATGACTAAGCCCTTCTCCACATTCATTCTTCGTCGCGCTCCGCGCAGTGTCATCCATCCACTGGCATTTGCTTCTGCCAAATTTTTAAACTTGGCAGTCCATGCACTGCCTTGAGTGCTAGGTGGAGCGAGAATCATAGCTCCTTCCAACTCTTTTGGCGCAACATTTTTATCCAAATAAATAGATTCCCGAAGGGCCAAACCACAACTCGCCAATACTTCATTTGATTGATGCACCGCACCGTGCACGAACACTTTACCTTGATCACCAAGAGCGTTGAGAATTCTTTGGGCTTTACCCAAAGAATAACAATAAATGATCGAGGTCTTTTTCGCTCTTGCATTTATATCCCACCAGTCATTTATTTCTTGGTTCAAAATAGCTGGTTGTTTCCATTCATAGATTGGTAATCCAAATGTGCTTTCAGTTATAAATGCGTGGCACTTCACCGGATCGAATGGTTCTGAGATACCATCCACATCTAATTTATAATCACCAGCAGCCACCCAAACTTCGCCTCCAAATTCGACTCGTACTTGACTTGATCCTGGGATATGTCCTGCCGGATGAAGACTAATCTTCACGCCGTTTATAAAAGTCGTGTTATTATAGCTCACCTCATCCACTGAAATATTCTGTCCGATGCGATGGCGCATCATTGCTGCTGTAATTGGATGAGCGAGATAGGACTTCATTCCCCATCGGGCATGGTCAGAGTGTGCATGCGTAATGACAGCGCGCTCCACAGGCCGCCAAGGGTCGATATAGAAATCTCCTTGCTCACAATAAATGCCATTAGATGTGAATTTTAGCAATGCCATGACACAATAACTTAAAGCAGCGTACCTTTGTTCTATGGCCGAATCTAAAGAAAAAAGAACCCTTTTTATCCTTTACATCCTAGGAATTTACATTTTGTTTCAAGCCTCATGGTGGGCTTATCATCTCATTGATCTCAACGGAGAAATGTATGAAATGAAAAGTATCATGACCGGCATAGATCACTCTAAAATTTATCAGACCAAAGTTTGGATGATCATTGGTGAAGGAAGCATTTTTCTCATTCTTTTAGGAATTGGTTTTTGGCAAATAAAAAAGAACATTTCAAAAGAGTTACGTCTGGCAAGAATGGAGAAAACGTTTCTTCTTTCAGTTACGCATGAGCTAAAAACTCCGATCGCCGCGGTGAAGTTGTTCTTAGAGACATTGAAAACTAGGAAGCTTCAACCAGAGCAGTCTGCGAAGATTATAGAGGATGCATTGAAAGAAACAACAAGACTTCAAACCTTATCAGAAAATATTCTCTTAGCGACAAGGCTTGATCAGATGAGAGAAAAATTATTGGATGAAGACATTGAATTATCAGAAGTAATTCAACAGTGCACAACTCGATATCGATCATTATTTCCTGATCGAAAAATTGAAATGAGGATACAGGAAAAAATTCACATCAAAGGTGATGTTCAATTCATCCAAGCGATGACATCAAATTTGCTTGAAAATGCATTAAAGTATTCACCATCGCATGAGCCGATTGAAGTGATTTTAAAAAAAGAAAATGGCATTCCCACCCTTGAATACCGTGACTTTGGAACAGGTATTCCCGGAGAAGAAAAGCAACGTGTATTCGAAAAGTTTTATCGAATTGGCAATGAAGACACGCGAAAGACAAAGGGTACGGGTTTAGGATTATACATCGTTAGGAACATAGTAAAATTGCATGGTGGAAGTATTGAAATCGAACCGAATATTCCTCATGGAAGTATTTTCAAAATCACACTTCCCAAAACACTGAATTAAGAGAATTATGAATAAAAAAGTTGCATTAATCATTTTAGATGGATGGGGCCACGGCCGCAAAGACAGCAGCAACGCTATTTACATGGCTAACACTCCCTATACAGATTCACTTTATAAGAATTATGCGAATGCAGAGCTTCGGACAGATGGTGAAAACGTAGGGTTACCTGAAGGTCAAATGGGAAATAGTGAGGTAGGACACATGAATATCGGTGCTGGTCGTGTCGTCTATCAAGATCTTGTGAAAATTAACATCGCCATTCGCGAAAAGAGTTTTCAGCAACAAGAAGTTATTCTGAATGCATACAAGTACGCCCAAGAAAAAGGCAAGCGAGTACATCTATTAGGATTAGTTAGCGATGGCGGTGTGCATTCGCACATTACACACGTGCAAGCATTAGCGCAACTCGCTGGCGAGTTTTCAAGTGTTTCCACTTTTATTCACGCCTTCACAGATGGCAGAGATACCGATCCGAAAAGTGGTCTTGGATTTATTAAACAATTAGAATCAAGCATTATCACACCCAATGTTCGTGTCGCGACAGTATGCGGACGCTATTACGCTATGGACCGTGACAAAAGATGGGAACGTGTGAAACTGGCGTATGACCTTATGGTCAAGGGAGAAGGAGAACATTTTGAAAACGCAGAAGACGCAATTCGTGCAGCCTACAATAGCGATGTTACAGATGAGTTTATCAAGCCAGCAATTATTGGAGATAACAACGCTACAATCCAAGAAGGCGATGTTGTTTTCTGTTTCAATTTTAGAACAGACCGCTGCAGAGAAATTACTGAAGCTCTTTCACAGCAAGCCTTTCCTGAGTATGATATGAAGCCACTTAGGTTGCACTACATCACAATGACCAATTATGATGATAATTTCAAGAATGTGCATGTGGTTTATGACAAAGACAACTTGGTAATGACTTTGGGAGAAGTGATTTCCAATGCTGGAAAGACCCAAATAAGAATAGCAGAAACAGAAAAATATCCTCACGTCACATTCTTTTTCAGTGGCGGTCGTGAAGCGGAATTTGTTGGAGAACGCAGAGCAATGGTTTCATCACCAAAAGTGGCAACCTATGATCTACAACCTCAAATGAGTGCCGAAGGGATAACTAAAACAATCACTGACTTGATGAAAGAGTCTCCTGCTGATTTTATTTGCCTGAACTTCGCAAATCCAGATATGGTTGGGCACACAGGAGATTTTCAAGCAATTGTAAAAGCAGTCGAAACAACTGATGCATGTCTAAAAGAAGTGGTTTCTGTTGGTCAACCGCTCGGCTATTCATTTGTAGTAATTGCGGATCATGGCAATGCAGATTACGCAGTGAATGAGGATGGAAGTCCTAATACTGCCCACACAACTAATCCTGTTCCAATTTGGATTATTGATCAGGATGTAAAGAAAATTGGCAGTGGTAAGCTAGCAGATGTTGCACCTACGATACTCGATTTAATGGGCATAAAAAAGCCCGTCGAAATGACGGGCTTGTCTCTTATTCACCACGTTTAATCATAACGTTTCCGGAATATATTTCTCCGTCACTTCTTTGGAAGACGTAGAAATATGTTCCGTCTGGTGAATCATCACCGTCCCACTGATTATTGTAGTTGTCTGATTCAAATACTATGGTTCCCCATCTGTTCCACACAGTTAATGAGCTGCCTGGGAAGAACTGCACACCTTGAATTACGAATGCCTTGTTTTGAGCATCTGTGTTTGGTGTGAAAATATTTGGAATTAAAGTTCCGCATGGCTGAACAGTTATAAGGATATCACCTTCTTGTCCGCACTGATCAATTACTTCTACAAGGAAAATCCCATTTTGCAATCCCGTGAATAATTCTGTTTGTGAATTATAGGCCAACCCAAGTGTGTCATAAGTGACATCATATGGACGGCTTCCACCTTGAATCAAGGCGGTAGAAGTGCCGCTAAAGCAAAGCACTACAGTATCTACAACTGCGAATGGAAGAGGCTCAGTAATAATGAATGTAGCACTATCCGTAGAACCGCAGTAATCCGTTACAAATACTTCGTATTCTCCCGCATCACCTTCAGAATAGGTAGCAGTCGCAGTAGTTTGACCTGAAGACCATGAGTAAGTTAATCCTCCAAACCCTAATGAAGTTACTGGATCAACAACCTCAGAGCTGTTTGGGCAAATATTAGTTACTGGAATTTCAGCGACCTCTAGAGGTTGGTAATCTATCAAATTCAATGAAGCGGACGCAGTAGCTGGCAATCCATCTATAGTCTCATAGTCAAATGAGATAATAATCTCTTCAGTGCCTTCTACCAAGTCGTCTATGATTGCTTCGATTTCCACTACAATCTCACTATCTCCAGGTTGAAAAACAATTTGATCTGTTAATGATGTAGTGTAGTCGACACCAGAAATAGCGGTACCACCTAATGTGATATCAAGAACTAATTCCTCAACGATACATTGTGGAGGAGTGATTACGAACTGACCTTCAATACAGCCTTCAAGAATCGAAAGTGCAGGGAAGCCTGGAGCAGGATTTACAACGATTGGTTGGATGAGATTGCTAGAAATATTGAAGCTTCCCTCTTCTAGGATTACCATTGAGTCTAATGATGTATCCACGCCATCTGCGATAGCCAAGCGGATGTGGTAAGTTTCTCCACAAATTAGATTTGCAACAGCAGTAAGAGTTGTTGTATAACCATTCAAAGCTGCAATTTCTTGGTTTGGATTATCAATGTAGTAGTTTGAGTTCAAACCAGGATTTACGCTGCTGATTGTAACAGGAAGTGCAGGGTTACTATTAGGAATAATTGCAATATTGGTAGCTCCATCCTGATAAGTGCCTGTAATACCTGGGCCACTCAAGAAGAAACCGAATACGTCGTTGTATTGAGTATTTACGAATGTAAGATACTCATTAGAGCCAAAAATAAAGTCGAATGAAAGGGCTGTTCCAGTTGCAACGAAGTCAAACTCGAGAATAGCTACGTCGTTAACAGAGCTAACCGAAAAACTTTGACCAATAAGCGGAGGAACTGAGTTCGCAACGGATAATAGGTCCGCATTTCCAGAGACTGGACTGGTTAAGAAAGTTCCGAAGTTGCCAATTTCCAAAGTTTGCACATCTGCAGTAGCAAGTACGATTCCAGACGGAATTTCAAATGGATTAACTGCTCCGCTCATTCCACCAAGCTGCAAAGCATCACCTGTGAATTGAGCGTTTGAATACTGAATACTAGGACCTAGTAGTAATTGAACTGCTGCATCAGCAGTCAATTGGTCCACTTGAATCTGTGAAAATCCTGCATTGGAAACCAATGCTAATGCAATCAATAAAGCTATTTTTCTCATCATAATCAATTTCTCTTGTTGTGGTGACGAAAGTAATTCAACAGAAGTTGTATTGTACCCAAATATTATCTCAAAATAGTAATCGTACCTTCTCTTTCGATAACATTTCCTCTAACACCTTGAGCTTTCATCTGATACAAATAGACACCATCTTGAATGAAATAATCCCCTGATTTATGGCTTCCATCCCAGACGTCATTAATGTCCTTACTTTGATAAACTACATCTCCCCATCGATTGAATACGATAATTTCGAACCATGCAATATCATGACCTTCTGCTCTCCAGAAGTCATTTGTTCCATCCATATCAGGAGTGAAAGCATTGGGCAAGTATAAGTTGCCAACAGGATAATAAGTCCCTGATGAAGTTTTGATACAGCCTAAGTCACTTTCCACTAGTAATTCCACAATCCATTCATCGGTAGTATTGAATTCGTGTATTACAGGATTATCATTCGAGCTTGTTCCGTCACTGAAATACCATGTACTATTTGCCACATGTTCACTTACGTTTTCAAAAATCATTGCATCTTCCCCTGCATATTCGGCAGTAAAGATTGGTTCAACATTATCGACCATTACACTCACCGTGCTAACAGCCATATTGCCACACTGATCAATTGCTTGGAATGTATATGAGGTAGACTCAGAGGGCTGAACAGTGAGATTAAGTGCTGCCACCTCTGGGTTTTGCCATTCATAAATATAGTTTCCTATACCACCTGAGATTTGAGCCGTTAGGATAATATTTTCACCAGTACAAACAACAGTATCATTCGATAAAACCAATGAAACAGGGACTGCAGGAATATAAATATTCAATTGATCCGTGGCTGTGTTTCCGCACTGATCTTCTACAATGACTTGAACGGAACTTTGATCTTGAGAACCGACATTTACTGTAGAATTACCGCTAAATGGATCGCCGTCCTGAGACCATGTATAATCGTAGGTTCCAACACCTCCCGAGGCATTGGCCGTGATAGGAGCGGTTTCAATACATGTAAGCGAAAGGTCATTACCGAGGCTCACAGATATCGGCACAGCTGGGACATTGAGTACCATTTGGTCATTACCGCTATTTCCACAAAGATCAGAAACCACCAGGTTTATAGTGCTAGCTGTACTTGCTTGAAAAATTTCTGTCGCTCCAGTACCTGCGAATATGCCGTCTTGATCCCAATCATATGAATAAGCGCCTACTCCTCCGGAAATGTTCGGTATAACTTCCGCTTGGTCGAGACATGTAACATTCAAATTAGGACCGAGGTTGACAATGATTGGCACAGGAATTATTTCTACTTCAATATTTAAGTTACTTGTATTCCCACATTCATCCTCAGCAGACACTTGCACCCATTGGTCGCTATCGAATGTTGCAGTTAGATCGGCAGTATTTCCGAGCGATCCAGTAACATCAGTCCATGTATATGTATAATTACCAACACCGCCAGATATTTGTGGTGAAATGGTCACTTCCTCTGTGCAAGGCACTGGGTAGGGCGATTGCCAATCAATTGCCACGTTTACTTGAGGAATATTGAACTGAACAAAATCAGTTGCGCTTGAGCCACATTCATCTGTTATTTCAAGGGCTATTGTTAGGGGAATACCCGTTTGCACATCGAGTGTTTGTGCTGTTGAAAGAACGGCGTTTTGATCAGACCATTCATAGCTCAGCATTCCAAAGCCCCCTCCCACTGTGGGGTTAATGGTGGTAAGATCCAAACAATTTACACTTAAATCAGGCCCGAGATAAACGGTTACAGGATCAACAATTTGCATGAACACTTCTGCTACACCTTCGAATGGAGTTACCCCGCAAGTATCTGTAACAATAAAATCATAAAGTGTAGTTGCATTTGGACTGACTGTGATTGAATTTCCTAAGCCAATTGTATTCCAATTGATAGCGTAATAACCAATTCCTCCTGTGACCACAGGTGTAAGGACCGCAGATCCTCCACAGGTAATTTCCACATAAGGTGAAGTGACTTGTAATTCTGGCAAATCATTAATTTCTATATCAAAAGTTGTTGAAGTATTACCCGCACAGCCACCGACATCAAGAGTAACTTGGAGCAACTCCAATCCTTCGAATGTGTTATCCTGAATAGCAGTAATTGGTATGGCTACTTCATCTTCGAATGGCGGGAACGTTATCGTTGCTGGTATTGGCTCAATATCTACTCCGTTCTGTGCAGTTCCTGAGAGCATCACGTCGTAAGTTGCGGCTGTTGAAATACCCGCCGGTCTTGTCAAATAAAGATATCCTGTTTGGCAGCCTTCGTACAATCCATTTGCTGCTGGACTAAGGTTAGCAGGAGCAGTGAATGTTAATGCAACCTGATTACTTTGAAAGCTACCTGCTTGAAGAAATACAAATGAGTCATAAGATGTATCTGAAGTTCCTGCGTCAGCTATAGCAATTTTAATATGATATGTTTGTCCGCAAACAACGTTAGCACGTGCAGTCATTAACGTGGTAAATCCATCACATTGGATTTGATTCGCGGTTGAGTTGAATGAGTTCAAATTATTGATATAGTACTGACAATTGGTGCACGGACCAGCAGCTCCTGTACCGTTATTGATATTATTAATGGTAATTGGAGTGGTTGAATTGGGCACAAGCGCAATGTTAGCAGCATTGTTCAGATAAGGACCCGTGATGCCTGGGCCACTAAGAAAAAAGCCAAAAGCATCATTGAAGCTAGAACCTGAAAACTCGGGATATTCATCGGAACCAAAAACAAAATTAAACGCGAGACTATCTCCTGTTGGAATGAAATCAAACTCCAAAATTGCAGCATCATTCAAAGGATTTCCGCTGAGTTCGAAAAGATCTGGATCAGAAGCACCGATACCAGCAGCTGGTCCACTTGAAAATGTTCCGCTTGTATTTGGACCTGCGGATCCATTGACATTGCCAGATCCTAATACGAGACCATTGGCAATTCCCAGATTACATCCATTGCAAGTGAAACCACCTATTTGATCAACGTTTCCTGAGAATGTAATATTACTAGCGGTAACGCCAGCTCCAAGCAACACCGTTTGAACCCCATCTAGAGCATTTACGGCATTATTAATTACTAATTGCGAAAATGATATGTTTGGAAACAAGAAAAGTGCGAACAGAATAGTGCCCGTAAAGTGTCGGGAGAATCGACATTTTTTTGGTTTCATAATAGCTACTTGTTAAGGAATAACACTGCAATATAGGCATTTATCTATACTCTACCAAATTATTGAATAATGTGACGAGTGGTGATAATATCAGGAACATCCTGTCTACATTTGAATCATGTCAGAGAATATTATTGAAATAGAAAAATTGACCAAGTGGTACAAGATCGGCGACGAAGTTGTAAAGGCTCTTAATGGAGTTAACCTGAACATCAAGAAGAATGAATACGTTGCCTTGATGGGCCCTTCCGGATCTGGAAAATCTACATTGATGAATATTCTTGGTTGTCTAGACACACCATCAGCTGGCAAATATTGTCTGAATGGACCTGATGTCGCCAAGCTTTCCGATAGCCAATTAGCAGAGATTAGAAATAAAGAAATTGGCTTTGTTTTCCAAACATTCAATTTACTTCCTAGGTATTCTGCATTGGAAAATGTAGCACTTCCATTGGTATATGCGGGTGTGAAAAAAGAAGATCGCAATAAAAAAGCGAAAAAAGTGCTCGAGGAAGTTGGGCTCGGTGATCGAGTAATGCACAAACCAAATGAACTAAGCGGCGGACAACGCCAAAGAGTAGCAGTTGCCAGAGCACTTGTCAATACTCCAAGCATTATTTTGGCGGATGAGCCAACAGGTAACCTCGACACCAAAACGAGTTATGAAATCATGAAATTATTCCAAGACATTCATGATCAAGGAAATACAATTATTGTGGTAACCCACGAAGAAGATATTGCACGTCATGCGCATAGAATTGTTCGTCTTAGAGATGGAGTGATTGAAAGTGATGAGAAAAACATACCGACTAAGGTTGTATTTTCGCAGCCTTAATATCGCGTTGTTATGCCAAAACATCCTAGTATTTTAGAATTATTCAATGACAAGCCTATCGGAACAAATGTTCTTGTAAAAGGTTGGGTGCGCACATTTAGAAATGATCAGTTCATTACTGTCACTGACGGTTCAACTATAAAGACCCTTCAAATCGTAATCAAAAAAGAAGAGCACGACGAGGAGAAACTAAAGAAAATTCAAACGGGCGCGTGCATTAGCGCAAAAGGTCTTTTGGAAAAAAGCCTCGGAAAAGGACAAGACATCGAATTAATTTGTGAGGAGCTAGTCATTTTAGGTGAAAGCGATCCAAATGAATTCCCCATTCAGATGAAACGCCATACGATGGAGTTTCTTCGCGAAAAGGCGCACTTGCGTTTCCGCACCAATACTTTCGGTTCCGTTTTCCGTATTCGTCACCACTTAGCCTTCGCTGTCCATAAATTCTTCAACGACCGTGGATTCTTCAACCTGCACTCTCCAATCATTACAGGAAGTGATGCAGAAGGTGCTGGCGAAATGTTTAAAGTAACCACTCTCGACATTCAAAATCCACCAAGAACTGAAAATGGCGAAGTGGATCTTTCACAAGATTTCTTTGGAAAACCAACCAATCTAACCGTAAGTGGTCAGCTTGAAGCAGAACTTGCTGCGCTCGCTCTGGGTAAGGTTTATACGTTTGGTCCAACATTCAGAGCTGAAAACTCAAATACTAGCCGTCACCTTGCAGAATTCTGGATGATAGAACCAGAAGTCGCATTCAACGACATATTTGACAACATGGATCTAGCTGAAGAATTTCTTCAGTTCTGTATCAAATATGCCTTAGAGAACTGCAGAGAAGACCTAGAATTTTTGCAAGAAAGAGAAGCGAATGAGGATAAACTAAAGCCTGTTGATGACAGACAGAGCATGCCTCTCATTCAACGTCTAGAATTTGTGACAAACAATAAATTCGAAAGAATTACATATTCAGAAGCTATCGATATTTTACTCAATAGCAATCACTACAAGAAGAAGAAATTTAAATTTAATGTGGAATGGGGAATTGATCTACAAAGCGAGCATGAACGCTACTTGGTAGAAAAACATTTCCAAAAACCAGTTATCATCACGGGTTATCCGGCAGCTATTAAGGCCTTCTACATGCGAATGAATGAAGACGGAAAAACAGTGGCTGCAATGGACATTCTCGTGCCAGGAATTGGAGAAATCATTGGGGGTAGTCAACGCGAAGAAAGACTTGAAAACCTGATTGCAAAATGCGAACAGTTTAATATTCCACAAGACCATTTATGGTGGTATCTCGAAACACGAAAATTCGGAACATGCGAGCACGCCGGTTTTGGTCTAGGTTTTGAAAGACTCATCATGTACGTTACAGGAATGCAAAACATCAGAGATGTGATACCGTTCCCACGTACGCCGCAAAACGCAGAGTTCTAATCGAAACCATTATCTTTGTTAAGTCATGTTGAAGCAAACCTTACAACAAAAATTACAGCAGAAGTTATCTCCTCAACAAATTCAGTTGATGAAGATGCTTCAGATTCCAACCATGGAATTGGAGCAACGCATCAAAGAAGAAATGGAGATCAATCCTGCTTTGGAAGAAGGTATGGATGAAGAGGTAAACGACGATGCAAAGACGATGGAGGAAACTGAAGCCGAAATCGAAGCTGATAATTCAAAAGACAGTGAAGATTTTGATTTGCGAGACTACATCGACGAAGACGACATACCTGAGTATAAGCTATACACAAACAACTATAGTAGTGATGATGAAGATCGCCAAAGCCCTCTGGGCGCTGGTGGCTCATTTCAAGATGCACTCTTCTCTCAATTAGGTCTGCGCGACCTCGCTGAAAAAGAAATTCAGTTGGCAGAATATCTGATTGGAAATCTTGATGAATCAGGCTATTTGAGAAGAGAACTCCCATCGATTGTAAACGATCTAGCCTTCACTTCTAATATTTCCTCAACTGTTGAAGAATTACAAGGTGTGCTTGACATCATTCAAGACCTGGATCCAGCAGGAGTTGGTGCGAGAGATTTAAAAGAATGTCTTTTAATTCAAATTAGAAGAGTTGAAGAAAAAGATGAGGATGTAGATCTTGCTGAAGTGATCATCTCAAAATATTTTGATGAGTTCACAAAGAAGCACTACGAAAAAATTGCGAAAAAACTAGAGTTAGAAGATTCTGAATTGAAGCCTGCTATCGACTTCATTCTTCATTTGAATCCAAAGCCTGGTAATAGCATGATGGAGTCGTCTCGTACCATCCAGCACGTGACCCCAGACTTTTTATTGACGGTTGAAAATGATGAATTGAAACTCACATTGAATAGCCGTAATGCTCCAGAGTTGAAGATTAGCAGAGAGTACAAAGAAATGCTTCACCACTATTCGAAGACTAAGACCGTAGAACAAAAGGATAAAGACGCCATGATGTTTGTCAAGCAAAAGATTGACAGTGCAAAATGGTTTATAGACGCCATTAATCAACGAAATCAAACGCTGCTATTTTGTATGCAAGCTATCGTTGATTATCAAAAAGAATTTTTCTTGAGTGGAGATGAAACGAAACTCAAGCCAATGATTTTAAAGGATATTGCTGATCGCGTTTTGATGGATATCAGCACTATCAGCCGTGTAGCAAATAGTAAATATATTCAGACGCCATACGGCACCTTCTTATTGAAATTCTTCTTCTCAGAAAGTCTATCAACAGATGAAGGAGAAGAGGTTTCATCAAGAGAAGTGAAGAAGATTTTAAAAGATGCTATTGAAGCGGAACAAAAGCGCAAGCCATTGACCGATGAGAAGCTAGGTAAATTATTAAATGCAAAAGGATATAATATTGCGCGCCGCACTGTAGCTAAGTACCGCGAACAATTAGGAATTCCTGTAGCCAGACTCAGAAAGGAATTATGATTATTCGCTTAGCCAAAATTTTATCTCTCATATTTCATCCACTTTGGATGCCATTGATTATTTACATTTTGGTTAGATGGCTCGATCCATATTACATCGCTCCAACACAAGCAGATAACTTTGTACTACTGCTTTTGATTGTAAATATCATTGCACCCGCCGTTTCGATTCTCATAATGATAAAATACGGTTTGCTCAGCGATATTGAATTGCGCAATCGAAAAGAGCGTTTTGGCCCATATCTTTTGGTTATTTTCTATTACATCTTGAGCTACACCATGCTCAAATGGAAAGGTCCTATTCTTCCTCCTGAAGTATTTAGTTTCTTCGTTTCAGTGATTCTTTCTTTGGTTGTTTCACTCACGATAAACATGTTTTGGAAAATATCGGTGCATCTTCTTGCGCAAGGCGGAGTATTCGGAACATTGCTGGCCTTGAACTCGCTTCATAAATCAGACATAACAGTCTTCCTTATGCTATCTGCCATTGGTGCTGGTTTGACGGCCTATTCACGACTAAAATTAGAAGCGCATACTCATGGACAAGTCTATGCAGGATTCTGCTTAGGCGCTTGCATGAACTGGCTAGTGATTAGCCAGAAGTTTATGATCTGATTTGTTCTTTTGCTTGTAGTTGTTTTTCCCAATTCCAAGCATCTCGGAGACCTTCCTCAATTCCTAGTTTCGTTTTCCAACCGAGCAAACGTTCGGCTTTATCGACATTCGCCCAAATTTGTTCCACATCCCCACTTCTTCTTGGGCCTATTTTATAATTGAGACCTTCGCCAGTTAAGGCTTCAAATGCTTTGACAACCTCGAGCACAGAATTACCTCTTCCTTGACCGAGATTGAAAATCTCGAATGTAGTATTGGCATTCATCAGCCATTCAAGCGCTGCAAGGTGAGCTTTAGCGAGATCTACAACATGTATGAAATCACGAATGCACGAACCATCAGGCGTAGAATAATCGGTGCCGAAAACAGTAAGAGTATCTCTCTTTCCAATGGCCGTCTGCGTTATAAAAGGAACGAGGTTATTGGGAACACCATTCGGAAGTTCACCAATAATACCAGTTGGATGAGCACCTATCGGGTTAAAGTATCGAAGAATTGCAGACTTCAGAGCAACTTTAGAATGACAAACATCCTTTATCATTTGCTCACAAACCACTTTCGTATAGCCATATGGTGAAGCAGCGTTCTTATCAGGACTTTCTTCTGTAACTGGCAACTGTTCAGGTTGGCCATATACAGTGCAAGAACTAGAGAAAACAAGATTATGCATATCGAACTCTGCCATAATCTCTAGCAAGATGGCCAAGGAACCAATATTGTTGGAGTAGTACTCCAACGGTTTATCTACAGACTCCCCAACTGCTTTAAATGCAGCAAAGTGAATAACAGCTTCTGGCTTCTCAATCTCAAAAACCTGACGAAGCGCTTCCCTATTTCTACAATCAATTTCATAAAAATTTGGAACCTTTCCAGATATCTCCCGTATCCCGTCCAAAACAGAGATATTCGAATTAGACAGATTATCTACGATTACAGGGTCATACCCCGATTGAATCAATTCAATAACGGTATGCGAGCCAATAAAACCGGTTCCACCTGTAACAAGGATTTTCATACAAGGAGTTAATTTCTGATAAGGCCAACAAAAATAGGCAATTCAAAACTTTTTTTTACAAAAATGAAACCTTTGAAATGAATAAGCAGTAATAAAGCCTCAGACTAACCTAACCTAACAACATGAACACATCAATGACTTCGCCAAGGTACGACTTGTCGTATCTGAACCAGGTCTTTCAGGGGAATCGCGAGATGATCGATAACATCATTACGCTCTTTCTTCAGCAAGTACCTGAATATATACGTGAAATGGAGGAATGCGTCAAAAAGAACGAACCTCTCTCACTACATCCTCTTGCGCACAAAGCCAAGTCTTCTATTTCTATGCTTGGCATTAAGGATATGGAATCTGACATCTTACGCATTGAGAATGACAGCAAGCATTTACGAAATTTAGATGAGCTGCCGAATTTAGTTCACAGGGTAAAAGAGAATTGCCAAATTGTGTACTACCAGCTCCAACAGCAATTGCAGCGCGCATCCTAAGCGTGCATGTATAAACGATATAGGGTGGAGGGCCGCTCTCGGTAAGAACTAGTTTCTGAAGAGGGCGGTTTTTCTATTTAAAAATGTTGCTACCTTGCCCCCGAATCCTTGCTAGTTGAATGTGACTTATCTAATATGTTGTTTTCCTTAACAGACGAAAGAGACTTACGAGAAAGAGGCCTTACCAGTGCAGAGTTGATGAATACGATTTATCGTTTTACTCATCAAACTCAGCCTGTTCATTTGGACAGACCATGCACAACAGGAGATGGTATAACGATTCTAAAAGCGTCTGAAGCCAATCACTACCTCTCTATTTTCGAAACGGAGAGTCAAAAGAAAACGATCATGAAGTTTGTGCCGGCTTCGGGCGCGGCATCAAGGATGTTCAAACACATCTACCAATATCATCCTGAAAATATCGATCAACTCACGGAAGAGTTTATCATCAACCTTGATCTCTTTCCATTTTTCAATCTACTCAAAGAAGAATTTTCCAAAGAAGATATTTCTCTTTCTACATTGATGGATGAAAACAACTGGGAAAGTATTTTCAAAAGAATATTATATACTCCTGGATTAAACTACAGTATTTATCCAAAAGGTTTGATTCCATTTCATCGCTATCCAAATGGTGAAATACTCACTGCATTTGAAGAGCATATTCGTGAGTCCATAGACTATGGCCGTGAAGCAGATGGCACTTGTCGTCTTCATTTTACGCTGGCTCCGCATCAAGTGGATCTTGTAATTTCTTTTTTGGAAAAAACAGTGCAAGCCTTCCCTTATGAAAAGTTTATCTTTCACCATAGTATTCAAGAGGCTTCTACTGATACCCCGGCAATAGATAAAAATAATGAAATAGTGCGTGATAAGGAAGGAAAGATCATCTTCCGCCCTGCTGGTCACGGCGCTTTGATATATAATCTTCAAGAGATCAATGAGGATATTATCTTCATTAAAAACATTGACAACGTTACCACTAGAGATCAAAAAAACGAATCTCTTTTTTATAAAAAAGTTCTTGCTGGTCTACTTCTAGATTTAAAAAATCAAGCCGATCAAATTCTACTTGACATAGAAAACGACGTTGCCACATCTATAGTCAGAGGGCTTCAATTTATTGGGCAATGGTTCAACTCTGATGTTTCATATGATATGATGCCCGATCAAGCTCGCCAATACATTCAACTCCAGCTAGACCGTCCTATGAGGGTTTGTGGCATGGTTAAAAATGAAGGAGAGCCCGGCGGTGGACCATTCTGGGTAAAACTCTCTGATGGTTTCACAAGCAAACAAATCGTAGAAAAAAGCCAGATCGATCATCATGATTTGAAACAAATGAAGATCCTTTCAGAGTCCACGCACTTTAATCCAGTAGATATTGTTTGTTCTATTAAAAATAGAAAAGGAGAGAAATATTCATTGGTAGATTTCATTGATCATAGCGCGGGTTTCATCTCTGAGAAATTCCAAGATGGAAAAGTGATCAAAGCTTTAGAATTACCAGGACTATGGAATGGTTCAATGGCGCTTTGGAACACCGTTTTTGTGGAAGTACCTAATTCTACTTTCAATCCAGTAAAAACAGTAAACGATCTTCTTAGACCCGGACATCAAGTCCTTTAAAATCTGCGACCTCTAGGTGTTTATTGCAGAAAAGGGTTTCTGTTTCTTCTTTATTTGATGCAACGCAGATGATTCTATTCGATGAAAATTCTTGTACCAAATTCTGATACCATAAAATTGCGTTTGCATCAAGATGTGATGATGGTTCGTCGAGCAATAAAATATTCGTATCACTCATAATTGCCAAGCCTAATTTCACACGCTGTTTCATTCCACTTGAATAAAACTTCAAAGGCTTATCAATCTGAACTGAAAGCCCCATTTTTTCTGCAACTTCGAGAAGGCTAAGACCATCTCGAAAACTTTTAAATGAAGAGAAAAATTGAATGTTTTCACGAAGTGTGAAATCTTCATACAAGGTCATATACGGTGTTGCAAGCGCTACGTGTTTGAACACGTCTTGAACTCCGATCATTTGATCATTTTCTTTCCAAATGATTTTGCCTTCAGAGGGTGTGAGATAACCACTCAAAATTTGCAGAAGTGTTGATTTGCCGCTTCCATTAGCGCCTAGAATAGCAACACGATCGTTTTGCCCAAGGTTCAAAGACACTTTGCGGAAGATCCACTCCCGCTGAAATCTTTTACCAATATTGTCCAGCGATATTTCCACGAATACGAATTAAAGTCCTTGAGGACCACGAATAATACCTTTATCAGAAGTGCGAATAAATTCAAGGATAAACTCCTTCTCTTCTGTATTTGGTAATTCCATTTCGGCTGCATGAATAGCTCGAGAAGTATTGCTATTGTGAACGTAAATCATTCGATATACATCCTCTATGTGAGCAATGGTCTCATTCGCAAATCCTCTTCTTCTCAGGCCAACTGTATTAACACCAGCAAAACTGAGTGGTTCACGTGCAGCCTTGATGTAAGGCGGAACATTCTTTCTAACCAAGCTACCTCCAGCGATGAAACAGTGTTGGCCAATTCTGATGAACTGTTGGATAGCAACTACCCCTTCAATCACCACCCAATCGTCAATGGTTACGTGACCTGCGATATTCGCCGAGTTTGCGATAATACAATTATCACCGATGAATGCATCATGCGCTACGTGCACATACGCCATCAATAGACAATTCTTTCCAACCTTCGTTTTAAATCTGTCTTTTGTACCGCGATTCAATGTGCAACATTCGCGAATGGTCGTGTTATCGCCTATTTCGGTAGTAGTGATTTCTCCATCAAACTTTAAATCTTGTGGCACCGCTGAGATTACTGCTCCAGGGAAAATTCTACAATTTCTACCAATTCGAGCGCCGTCCATAATGGTGACATTGGGGCCAATCCATGTACCATCGCCTATTTCTACATCACCTTCGATGGTTGTAAAAGCGCCGATTGTTACATTTTGTCCAATTTTCGCTCTTGGGTCGATCACATTCATTGCGCTCATACAGTTTGCGTAGCATTAGTTTCTGTAACAACTCTGTCTCTAACGACTTGAGCTAGCATGGTAGCCTCGCTCACTTCTTTTCCATTTACGTAGGCGATACCCTTCATATTAACCAAGCCTCTTCTGATTGGAGACTCAAGAGTAAGTTTGAAAATAATAGTATCACCCGGCATCACTTTTTGCTTGAATTTTACTCCATCAATTTTCATGAAGTAGGTGCTATAGTTTTCTGGATCTGGCACTTGAGAAAGAGCAAAGATTCCTCCTACCTGAGCCATCGCTTCTACTTGTAGAACACCTGGCATTACTGGATTACCGGGGAAGTGTCCCTGAAAGAATGGTTCGTTCATCGTCACATTCTTTAAACCAATAACACCATTAGCATCCATTTCTAGAATCTTGTCTACTAGCAAGAATGGGTAACGGTGAGGAAGCATCTTCTCGATATCATTGATATCATATAGTGGCTTTTGGAAAATATCGAATTTTGGTGCTTCGTCCTTTTGCTTTTTAACTAGCTCTTTTAGAATCTTGGCAAACTCAACATTTCCGTGGTGACCTGGGCGTGCAGCGAGGATGTGACCTCTGATGAAACGACCAACTAACGCAAGGTCTCCCACTATATCCAACAGTTTATGTCGTGCTGGTTCATTTTCATATTGAAGCTTAACAGTATTCAATACTCCAATACCTTCAACTTTTACTTCGAGGTCTTCTTTTCCAAGAAGCCTTAAAATATCCTTGATTTGATCTTCCGAATATGGCTGGTCTACCATTACGATAGCGTTGTCAAGACTTCCTCCTTTAATCAATCCATTCTTCGCAAGAACTTCCAATTCACGAAGGAAAACGAACGTTCTACAACGAGAAATTTCCTCAACAAAATGATTGAGTTGATACATATGAGCATGCTGAGTGCCCAAAATGGGTGAGTTGTAATCAACCATTACAGTCAATCGAAACTCGCCACCGGTGGTTGGAACAGCTAGCATTTCCACTCCTTTCACACTATCTTCAAAGGTGATATTCTCTGTCAAGGTCAGATATTGTCTTTCCGCATTCTGCTCCTCATATCCAACAGCTTCAATAGCCTGAACAAAAGGCCAAGCACTTCCATCCATGATAGGAACTTCAGGTCCGTCTAATTGGATAAGTGCATTGTCAATCTTGCATCCATAGATGGCAGATAAAACGTGCTCAGTCGTGTAGACTCTCGCTCCATTTTGTTCCAAAGTAGTACCACGTTGGGTGCCCACTACCAAGTCCGGATCAGCTTTGATAATTGGCTGATCAGGCAGATCTATTCTTTGAAATCTGTACCCGAAGTTTTCTGGTGCAGGCAGAATAGAAAGATTCACAGGTGCCCCTGTATGCAAGCCTACACCTGTGAGGTGTACTGCTGATTTAATTGTTCGCTGCTTAGAACTCATGATGCGAAATTAATCTGATTGACTGCGAAAATAGGTCATTCGCTCAAACTACTAAAAAATAAAAATGCCCCCTCGAAAGGGGGCACTTTATGCAATATCATATCAATCTTAGTTACCCAACATGTAGAATACACCTACAGAGATTACTTGATTAGAAATTTTATCGTCTGTCTCCAAGTCTGGATCAGCAAGGTTTGAAAGACCTTGAGTTAAACGAGCTTCAACACCAAATCCTGATTCTGTTTGGAAACCAAGACCCACATTGATACCGAAATCAGTACCATTGTAAAACTCTTTCACGTCCTCATCAAGTGATTCAGAAACAGTAGTAGTTCCTGTAGGACTTGTAGTAGTCGAAGTAAAGTCACCAGAGTAATTTGCACCCATCATCAATCCAATATAAGGACCAGCCTTAACATGGAGCTTTTCTCCAATTCTAAATCCAATATTTACAGGAACTTCAATGTAGCTAGTCTTAATCTTTGCATCATATTCAGTTTTTGTAGTTGTGCCTAGAATATCAAAAGATGTAGTAGACTTATCAGCAGCTCCTTTGATAGAGAAATTCAATTCAGGTGCAAGGAAAAGTTTATCTCCAAGATCCAATTGAAGAGCAGCGCCGACATAAAATGAAGTAAGCATTGATGACTCTTCAACATCTCCAACTTGGTTCGCTAAGTTAAGACCAGCGCGACCTCCGAAGTTTAATTGAGCAGAAGCTACAGTTGATGACATAACTGCAGCGGCAGCTACCATCATAGTAATAATTTGTTTTTTCATAAATGTACTTTAAGGTTTTATATGGCAATTATAGTCAAGAATTCTATTCAAACAAAAAATAAGGTAAATCCCGTAGAAATGAGGGCATGTAGGCCAATACGTTTGTCCCACAAACATTTTAAAATTATAACCTCATGAAAAAACTAGTTATTGCATTTGTTGCATTTTTGATGACCACCTGTGCAGTTGCGCAAGAATTTAGTGAAGGAAGCAACAGACTTCATCTTGGAATTGGAGTTGGAAGTGCTTATGCTTACAGCGGGTCTACTTCTAGCATCCCTCCTATTCATGCCTCCTTCGAACACGGAATCACCGATAAAATTGGAGTCGGTGCTTTAGTAGGCTACACTGCCTCTACTTGGGAGCAGAGCTTTCTCTCAACTACCTATGAATGGAAGTTTACTTACTTGTTAGTGGGTGCACGTGGTGCTTATCACTTCAAGACAGATGATAAAATAGATTTGTATGGCGGTGCAATGCTTGGTTACAACATCGCCTCTGCAAAGTTTGAGTCTAATGATACTTCTCTTAATGCCTTCATCACTGAGCCTAAAGTAGGCGGGGTTGCAGTAGGTGCATTTGTGGGCGGTCGCTACAACTTCAATGAAAAAATCGGAATTTTTGGTGAGCTTGGATATAGCCTAGCATACTTAAGCGCTGGTCTTTGCTTTAACCTGAACTAAGTCTTTAAGAAATATCACTACAAAAAAAATCCCGATCAATTCTGATCGGGATTTTTTTATTAAAATTTTTCGATTAAAACTTAATCGCTAGACCGCCTTGGAAGAATGATCTCGCCATTCCTATTTCTGAGTAAATACCAATGTTCGGCGTGAAATAATATCTCGCACCCATGGTGCATTCCATTGCAAAAGGAATAGGGCTAATTGACTCTCCTTCTACTCTTTCCGGGTTGTTTGACTCATATTCCAACTTTCCCCACTTTGTTCCACCACCGAAACCAAAATAGATATCAAACTTTTCTGTTACTTCCCAGTGACGATTGAAACGCAAGCTGATTGCGTTGACCTTATAAGAATATGAATCCTCATATCTGTTTGTAGTAAATGTGCCTGTTTCATTTAACACTTCATAATCGTATGATTGCTTGAAACCGATGTTTGATGTGAAGAAGTTAACTCCTAAACCCCATTTATCAGAAATAGCATATTCCAATTTTGCAAAGATTGGGTTGTGACCAGTTAGATCAATTTCAGCGCCTTCCTGCTCGATTGCTTTTAGGATTTGACGACCAAGCGTATTCGCTCCATAGCCTGCTGAAATGATTACATCGCCTTCTTGAAATGACTGAGCCTTCGATTCAATAGATGTGATGGATAGCGCAAAAGCAAGCGCTGCGAAAATGATTTTTTTCATGTGATTAAAGGTTGTGTTTAGATATTTAAATTACGATTGGCGTTTTCCAATTACGATGCCAAAGTATAATAAAAAGTTAAATTCACAAAAAAGCCCCGCATTGCGAGGCTTTTAAGTTTATTCTTTAAAGATGAATTATTTATTCAAACTCATTCTAATTAAATTCAAAGCACCGCCAGCCTTAAACCATTCGATTTGCTGAGCGTTGTAAGTGTGGTTCACTGCGATCACATCTTTTGAGCCATCCTCGTGAGCTAACTCAAGGTGTAACTGCTTATCCGAAGAGAATGAAGTTAAATCAGTGAAATTGATCATATCATTTTCCTGAATTTTATCATAATCAGCCTCATTTGCAAATGTCAATGCGAGCATACCTTGCTTCTTCAAGTTGGTTTCGTGAATACGTGCAAACGATTTTACCAAGATGGCACGAACACCCAAGTGACGTGGCTGCATTGCCGCGTGCTCACGTGAAGAACCTTCGCCGTAATTCGCGTCGCCGACAACAATTGTTGGAATACCTGCTGCCTTGTAAGCACGCTGCGTTGCTGGAACTTCACCGTACTCACCAGTCAATTGATTCTTCACTTTGTTTTGCTCACCATTGAAGAAATTGATAGCACCAATCAAGGTGTTATTTGCAATATTGTCCAAGTGACCTCTGTATCTCAACCATGGACCTGCCATTGAGATATGGTCCGTTGTGCACTTACCTTTTGCTTTGATCAACACACGAGCACCAGTAATATTCTGACCGTCCCAAGCTGGGAAAGCATCGAGCAATTGAAGACGCTCTGAAGCTGGGTCAACTGCGATTGTAACGCCGCTACCATCTTCCGCTGGACCTTGATATCCCGCATCCTCTGCATCAAAACCTCTTTTCGGAAGTTCATCTCCAGTTGGCGCATCTAGCTTCACCTGCTCACCTTTGTCATTTACCAATGTATCTGTCATTGGATTGAAAGTAAGATCACCAGCGATTGCAAGAGCAGTCGTCAATTCTGGAGAGGCTACAAATGCAAGGGTATTTGGATTACCGTCATTACGGCTTTGGAAGTTTCTATTGAATGAGTGAACGATGGTGTTGCGTTCTTTCTTTTCTGCACCTACACGTGCCCACATACCGATACATGGACCACAAGCATTTGCGAAAACAGTAGCACCCATTTTATTGAAGATATCAATAAATCCATCGCGCTGAATAGTATATCGAACTACTTCAGAACCAGGGGTGATGCTAAACTCAGCCTTTGGCTTCAGACCTTTCTCATTAGCCTGATTTGCAAGAGATGCCGCACGTGCGATATCCTCGTAAGATGAGTTGGTACATGAACCAATCAAACCCACTTCAACTTTGGTTGGCCAGTTGTTTTTCGCAGCCTCTTCTTTCATTTTGCTGATTGGCGTAGCCAAGTCTGGAGTGAAAGGGCCGTTCAAATGTGGCTCAAGAGTATTGAGGTCGATCTCGATTACTTGATCAAAATATTTTTCTGGATTTGCATACACTTCATCGTCACCTGTTAGGTGAGCTTTGATAGCATTTGCCAAATCAGCAACTTCATTTCTACCAGTTGAGCGAAGGTAACGCTCCATACTTTCATCATATCCGAATGTTGATGTAGTAGCACCGATTTCTGCACCCATGTTGCAAATAGTGCCTTTACCTGTGCAGCTCAATGACTGAGCACCTTCACCAAAATATTCTACGATAGCACCTGTACCACCTTTTACAGTTAGAATACCAGCCACTTTCAAGATAACGTCTTTAGCAGAAGCCCAGCCGTTCAACTTTCCAGTCAATTTGATACCGATCAACTTTGGGAACTTCAATTCCCAAGCCATACCAGCCATTACGTCCATGGCGTCTGCACCACCAACACCAATCGCTACCATACCGAGACCACCAGCATTTACTGTGTGAGAATCAGTACCGATCATCATTCCTCCTGGGAATGCATAATTTTCTAATACTACTTGGTGAATGATACCAGCGCCTGGCTTCCAGAAACCGATTCCATATTTATTTGAAATAGATGAAAGGAAATTGAATACTTCATTGTTCTTATTGATTGCCTCAGACAAGTCAGTACCCGCTCCTACTCTTGCTTGAATCAAGTGATCACAATGCACAGTTGAAGGAACAGCAACTTGCTTTCTACCTGCTTGCATGAATTGCAATAAAGCCATTTGTGCAGTTGCATCTTGCATCGCCACGCGGTCTGGAGCGAAGTCTACATAAGACTTTCCTCTTTCAAATGCTTGGTCAGCATTTCCATTCCAAAGGTGGGTGTACAAAATTTTCTCTGAAAGAGTAAGTGGGCGACCCACTACCTTGCGAGCTGCTTCAACGCGCTCAGGGAAGCGGCTATATACCGCCTTGATCATGTCTAGATCAAATACTTTATTGCTCATGAATTGAATTTATCGGCTTGTTTATAAAACAGTGCGAAAATAAGGCACAGAGCCATTCATCACAATTTTTTCATGAACCTGTTGATAGTTTCGATATTTGAAGCGTGGTAATACTGTCAGCATCCATCAAGGAGAACATCCGCACGGCGTTTCGTGCTATTCGAAGCCAAATGCTTCGAACAGTCCTTACTGTGAGCATAATCGCCATAGGAATCATGGCGCTTGTAGGGATGATAACTGCAATTCAAGCGATTAAAAATAAGATCAGTGCTGAATTTACTCGCCTAGGTAGCAATACATTTACCATACGCTCAGGCAATAATATGCGCGGCGGCAGACACGGAGAATCTGTGAAAGCATATGATGTCATCTCATACGATCAAGCAATGGCTTTTAGCGCAGAGTTTGAGGAAAAAGCGCTCACAAGTGTATCTGCCTTTGTAATGGGAACAGCAGTTTTGAAATATGACAATATCAAAACAAACCCCAATGTCTCTATTCTCGGCTGCGATGCGAATTACTTCAAATTGAGCTCTTACGAACTTCAAGAAGGCCGTTACTTTTCTCCAGCAGAAATGCAACTGGGAAGCAATGTCATCATTCTTGGAGCAGATATAGTGGCCACACTTTTTGAAAATATTTCCAATCCTGTTGGGCGTTACATAACAGTTGGAAACAATAAATATCTCGTTGTGGGAATCTTGAAATCGAAAGGAAATACCTTTGGATTTGCTGGAGATAATCAATGTACGATTCCTGTCAGTAATGCGAAGAAAAACTACGCAACTCCTGACACAGATTATTCAATCAACGTGCTTTCTAAGGACGCAAAAGTTCTTGACCAAGTAGTAAGTGATGCTATTGGATTAATGAGAGTGATAAGACAAGACCGACCTCAGGATGAAGAGTCTTTCCAAATTAGAATGAGCAACAGCCTCGTTGAAGAATTACTAGGACTTATTGCTGGGATAACATTTGGAGGTATTTGTATAGGCCTTATTACATTGCTCGGCGCAGGAATCGGACTAATGAATATTATGCTTGTATCGGTAACAGAAAGAACACGCGAAATAGGTGTCCGTAAATCCATTGGTGCAAGCTCAAAAATTATCCGCCAGCAATTCTTAATTGAAGCCATTGTCATTGGACAAATTGGTGGAATTATCGGAATTATTCTGGGTATTTTAGTAGGAAATATTGTTTCAGTAGTAATCGGCACCAGCTTTACAATTCCATGGCTGTGGCTCTTTTTAGGTACCACCATCTGCTTCTTCGTAAGTATTGCCTCAGGATATTATCCAGCCAGAAAAGCCTCAAAACTTGACCCAATAGAGTCACTTCGTTACGAATAATATCCGTAACATTGTGCCATGACATCTACCAAGAATATCCCGTTTTGGCATCTTCTTTTTTGCCTATTTGTTTTAAGTAGTTCTTGTTCAACTGCACAGAACAATGCTAAGGTGAAAACGACTCCTACGCCAGCAGAAACTGCTCATCAACCTAAATTGATTGTTGGAATTACGGTTGATCAAATGCGCTATGATTACATTGAAAAATTCTGGGAGGACCTCAGTGAAGATGGGTTCAAGAAATTAGTTAACGAAGGCTTTTTCGCGCGCAATCTTCATTACAACTATATGCCTACTTTCACCGGACCAGGGCATGCAGCAATATATACGGGCACTACTCCAGCATTTAATGGCATTATAGCGAACGATTGGTACGAACGCTCCTCCAACAAAATGGTGTATTGCTCTTCAGACTCAACGGTATCAGGTGTTGGAACAAACTCCGCTGCGGGCAAAATGTCGCCACATTATTTGACGAGTACTACATTAGGTGACGAGCTAAAATTATTTAGCAATCAAAGATCAAAAGTCATCGGTATTGCGATGAAAGATAGAGGTGCAATTCTTCCTGCCGGTCGCACTGCTGATGCTGCTTATTGGTTCGTTGGAGGCAATGAAGGAGTATGGGCAACTAGCACTTGGTATATGGATTCATTACCAAATTGGGTAGTTGATTACAACGCTAAACGGGTTCCTGAAACGGTGATGTCCAAATCTTGGGACTTTCTCCTGCCGACAGAAAAATACGATGAGAGCATGGAAGATAATAATGCATTCGAGCTCCCATTCAAAGGTCTCACACGTCCAGTGATGCCATATTCTATGTCAGAACTGCGTGCTCAAAACAGTAATTATGATTTGATCAAAGCCACTCCATTCGGAAATAGCTTGACCGCAGAATTTGGTAAGCAGGTCATAGAAAAAGAACAACTGGGTAAAGACGAACATACAGACATGCTTTGTATGAGTTTCTCAAGTACCGACTACGTCGGGCATCAGTTTGGTATTCATTCAAAAGAACTTCAGGATTGCTATCTCAGACTTGATAGAGACATTGCAGACTTCATCAAATATCTGGATGCAACTGTTGGAAAAGGGAATTACTTGATCTTCCTTTCTGCAGATCACGCGGGCGCTCCAACTCCAAGCTATGTAATGGAAAATAAAGGAGCAGCAGGCTATTGGAAAAGCGATCGACTAGAAGAAAAAGTACAGAATTTTCTTACAGAAAAATATGGCGAAGGTTCATGGATTGTAAATGAAACCAATCAGAATATTTTCTTAAACCGAACGCTCATTCGGGAGAAAAAACTAAGTCTCAAATCTATTCAAATGGATGTTTCTGATTTTGTTGCTGACCAAGAAAACATACTAATGGCCTTCAATGCTGCAGACTTAAGTCGAATTGGCGATAAGTCACCTATGGCAGTGCGAGCGCAGTTAGGCTTCCACCAGCGTCATTCAGGTGATGTTATTTACATCCTCGATTCTGGTTATATGGAATATGGAATGCAAGGCACCACTCACGGCTCACCATTCACTTATGACACACATGTTCCCGCACTATTTTATGGATTTGGTGTGAAGCAAGGAGAAACTTTTCAGCCACAAACCATCTGTGATATTGCTCCAACCGTTGCCGCTATTTGCAAACTTCCACTACCGAGTTCTGCCATTGGATCTCCCATTAATACCCTTGTAAAATAATATGATTCGTTACGAAGTTTCTTATAGTCATCCTCATCGACATAGCATCTCATTCAAAGCTACATTTCCATCGAGTGGGTTCCATCAAATCCAATTGCAGCTCCCTTCATGGAGACCTGGTCGATATGAGTTAGGAAATTTCGCGAAGAATATTTTACATTGGAAAGCTTTCGCTTCGAATGGTGAACAACTGAGCTATAGAAAAATAACTAAGGATCTATGGGAAGTGGACACGAATGGCTCACCTGTAGTTCATATCACCTATGATTATTATGCGGCCGACCTCAATGCAGGTAGTAGCTATCTCGATGAAGAGATGCTATACATTAATCCTGTAAACTGCTTCTTCTTCGATCCTCTACAGACCAATAAAAAGTACCATGTAACTTTTCATCTTCCCGATGAATATCAACTGGCCTGTGGTTTACATAAAGAATCAAATCACGTTCTTCTTGCTGAAAATTTCGATGAACTTGCAGATGCACCCTTGATTGCATCCGCGAAGCTACAGCACGTCTCATACGTTTGTAATAACATCACATTTCATATTTGGATGAAAGGTGATGTCATTCCGGATAAAGAAAAACTAGCACGAGATTTCCAACTTTTCACTCAAGCTCACTTCGATATTTTTGGTGATATTCCTTGTAATGAATATCACTTTCTTTTCCACTTCCCATCGCATTTTATTCGCCACGGAGTGGAACATCACAATTCAACAGTGATAGCAATGGGACCAGCAACGGAGTTCGTTTCTGGAAATGGTTATGCTGATTTGCTAGCGATTTCATGTCATGAATTATTTCATACTTGGAATGTAAAAAGTATCCGTCCCATTGAAATGATGCCGTATGATTTTACCAAAGAAAATTATTCTGAACTTGGATATGTAGCAGAAGGTATCACCACTTATTACGGCGACTATTTGCTGTACCGATGTGGATTAATGAATGAAGATGGTTGGCAGAACGTGCTTGCCGAAGCCATACAAGAACACATGCTGAATCAAGGCAGATTCAATCTTTCAGTAGCTCAAAGCAGTATAGAAACATGGCTAGATGGATATACACCTGGTATTCCATGGAGAAAAGTTTCTATTTATAATGAAGGTTGTTTGATCGCGTACATTGCAGATGCATTAATTAAAAAGTTCACTAACAATCAAAAATCGCTCGACGATGTGATGCGTTTGATGTACGAGCGATTTGGAAAAACAGGAATCGGATACTCTTCTGCTGACTATAAGTTCATACTCGAAGAAGTGGGAGGATTTTCATTTGATGAAATCTTTGTCAAACTATACAATGGCACAAGCGACTATATGCCATACATCATTCAAGCACTTGAAATAAATGGCTATCAATTGATGGAAGGTCCATCTCCAAAATATTCCGAAAGCAATTTGGGAATGTCCATTGATGAAACTGGCGGAAAAAATACTATTTCCTTCATCTTAAAAGACGGTCCTGCGGATCAAGCAGGACTGTGGTACAGCGATGAAGTCATCAGTATCAATGGAATTCATGCATATAAAAATATGCAAAGCTTACTGCGCTTAGGGGGAAGTGAGTTAACTGTGGAGTTTAGTAGAAAAAACAAAACCAAAAAGGCGGTGCTTCTAAACGGTCAAGAAGTATTTATGAAGCGCTACTTTGTAGCTAAGAAATCTTCAATCACATCGAGCACTGAGGGATAAGTATTAGCCTTCACAATATTCAACGCCGTAACATCGAGCCATCTTGTTTCAGTAATACCTTCTTCTAACTGAGGCTTAGGTGTTGCAGTACCGTTATATTTCATCACGTACCAAGCAGTGCACTTCAGCATAGGATCACCTTTTTGAATGTATGTATGCCAAGAGGACTGAAGCGGGTATAGAATCTCGAGGTCACCAATCGCGCACTCCTCTTCGACTTCGCGCAATGCTCCTGCGTCAATTTGCTCGTTATCTTCTACTTTCCCTTTTGGCAAATCCCACTTTTCATGTCGGTAGATAAATAGGAGTTTACCTGCGTCATTCAACACCAATCCGCCAGCAGCCTGAACAAACTCAAACTGCTCCGCGAATTTTTTCCAAGCTCCTTCCACATCTGTGCACACAACATAGATAGCCTTTGCTCCGCGAGCCACGGCGCTCTCAATCAAGAGGATATCCATTTTACCACAAGAGCGAATAATCTCGGCACCTTTAAAAATTAAGGACGCTTCAGGTTCAGACTGTGTAAAAATCACAGGTCGATTGGAGAAATATACTTTATACTTTTGGGCCATGGATCATAAAAAAGAACGCGCGTTAAAAGTAGCAGATTTCCTGTTGCAAATCTCTGCTGTTAAACTTTCTCCTGAAAATCCCTTCACATGGGCATCTGGAATGAGGTCACCTATCTATTGCGATAACCGCAAAACGCTCTCATATCCTGACATTCGTAGAGGCATTTGCCAAGCATTTGCAGAAACTATAAAAGAAAATTACTCTAATGTTGAAGTGATTGCTGGAGTTGCAACAGGCGGCATAGCTATCGGGGCGCTCGTTGCGGAAGCATTGAATCTCCCATTTATCTATGTGCGAAGCGAAGCTAAAAAACACGGTCTTGGCAATCAAGTAGAAGGTGTATTTCAAGAAGGACAAAAAGTAGTGGTGATTGAAGACCTTATTTCTACTGGAAAAAGTAGCCTTACTGCAGTGGATGCACTTCGTGAAGCAAAGGCAGACATTATTGGCATGGTAGCAATATTTACTTATGGATTCCCTAAGGCAGTTGAAAATTTCACCAATGCGAATTGTGCTGTCCAAACATTGAGCGATTATGATCATCTTTTAGAGCAAGCTGTAAATTCTAACTATATTTCGAACGAACAACACACTGCACTCTCAAATTGGAAGCTTGATCCAGAAAAATGGAGCAATGCATTTCAAGAGGCGCAATAACTAAGTCTTATTATGGCTACTATCGAAAGCAAAAAAGTATCAGTCCCCTCCAGTGCTGAGCAAGTATTTACCTTCTTATCTAATACAGATAACATTTATGCATTGCTGCCTCAATCTAAAGTGACAGATTGGAAAAGCGATGGAACCACTTGCTCATTCAAAGTACAAGGCTCTTATAATATTGGTCTTCGTTTGAAAGAATCAACGCCTCATTCAAAAATTGTTTTTGAAAGTGTCGAAGGATCACCATTCGCATTTACACTTGAAGTGAATATGAATGAAAGTAATGGCCAAACTGAAGTGCAACAGGTATGCGAAGCTAGTCTGAATCCATTTCTTGAAATGATCGTGAAAGGCCCATTGAAAAGCCTTTTCGACTATATGGCAGACAAATTAGTTACTGAAGTAAAATAAGCTAGTCCTTCCAAGTTTTGCCACCTTTCGGCTGACGCAAGAGCGCTACAATTTTGTCAAAATCCATTTGAATTCCTTCTGAAGGCTTTCTTGTGTAATCAAACATGTATGCACCATTCGCATCGAGCAATATCGAATGTGGTATTGCACGCAAATTAAAAATCTCACGCAACTCCGGATTATTACCACCATATAAGAATGTGAAATTTTGATTCCTGTTGCTCTGCATATGTGATTTCATTGCATCAATATTATCATCCATACTAATGGCAATGAATTGAATATCCTTTCCGTAAGTCTCTTGAAACTTCGACAGCAACAACATTTCTTTCTTGCACGGCGTGCACCAATCTGCGAAGAAAAAAATATAGGTATATCCATTTAAAGAAGAAGCCGATTCCCACTTTTCGAGCTTGGGTGTCAAGAGTGTAAAATTTTCCAGCACATAGCCAGCCTTCTGTCGATCTTGTTGGGCTACCAATCGGTTCGCGATGTCCTTATAAGTATTGCACTGAGGCTGCTCCGACATTTTCTTCATGGTTTGTTTCACCGCAGCTTTCGGATAATCCGAATTTTGAAGAAGCCCTTTCAATCCATTCAAAACCGCAAGTTGGCCTACGCTCTGAGAGAAGAAAGCGGAATCTTTCATCAATATTTCAACCAATCGGGATGGGTCATTTTCAACATTCACGGCTCTGAGAATGGAGGTATCAACTACGCGCTTTCGGCCTTCAAGACAACGATCATAATAGGCCGTAAAGAATTTCATGTATGCAGAATGTTTTACCAGAACAGGTTGACTCATCAAATACTCTTGATAGAGTGTTTTTGCCGGCACTCCAGCCATTAACTCCAACTCAGCAATGGTATAACGATAGTAATTGGAAAAATAAACATTGGTAAATCCAACTTCAAACTTGTCTACCATTTGGAGTCTAAAGTTCTCCACCCAATTCGTAAATCCAACTGAATCAATTGTCTCAACTTCCTTTTTTTCTCCATCAACTGGCAATGGTGCTAAGTCATTTCCAACTGTGCCTTTTAATTGAGCCTTCACAGCTTTTGAGCCTCGATATTTTTCTACAGCAAAATCATAAAAGTGCTCATCTAAAAAGGCATACAAATCACTATTAAACTTTGGAATCAAAAGATTAGAATCATCTTTTTCCAGGCCATCAAAAGAAAGGGGAACTGTTGTTTTATCAAATCTCTGAAAATCGTTGTTATTGGGTGTCGGAAAAGCGGTCAAAGTATAGTTTCTTCCTGGATGGGCATAGAACACACCTTCGGTGCTACCTATCATTAAAAAATACCTCGTGATTTCAGTTGTGTTTAACTCTAGTTTGAATTTACCAGCACCGTCTGTATTCACCTTGCTAATCATGGTTCTTACAGCGGATAACTCGTCCTCGGTTTGATAAACGTAGATCGTTTTGTCGGGATAATTTTTAAGTACGCCAGATAGCACGGTCTGCGCTGAAACCGAAGAGGCTGACAAAGTCAGTATAAGAATTAAAAAAAATACACCTCGTAAACTCATTCTTAATCTAGGCATGAATGTCGATTTGTTTTGGAACAAACTGAGAAACGTCACCTTTATTTTTAAAGATCTCTCGAATTACTGTGCTGTGCACAGATGCAAATTCTGGGTCTGTAAATACGAGCACCGTTTCCAAACTTGGCATAAGCGCTTTGTTCATGTGCGCTATCGTACGCTCGTACTCAAAATCCCCGCCATTTCTTAGGCCTCTCAATAAAAAATGGGCATTATTATTTTCACAAAAATCTACAGTCAAGCCTTCATATGTTTCCACTCTCACATTGGGAAGATCCTGAAATGTTTGCTCGATCCAAGCCTTTCTTTTTTCCAAGGAGAACATAGATTGCTTAGTGCTATTGATTCCAATGGCAACGATGACTTCATCAAATAACACAGCGCCTCTTCTTACAATGTTCTCATGTCCACGTGTAATTGGGTCAAATGATCCTGGGAAAACAGCTATTTTTTTCATGATGAAATTTTCTTGAAGAAACTAAAATTCACATTACCATATCTGCGATGTTGCACAAATCCTGGTTTGGTTGAGAAATCCATTTTATCCGGATGTTCTAGTACGAAGATAGCATCATCTTTCAACCAATCCTCTTGGAAAATGATATCTGGAATTTTCATGAGTCCTTCCAAATCATAAGGAGGATCTGCGAAGATCAAATCA
Source organism: Flavobacteriales bacterium (assembly GCA_027491215.1). GTDB lineage: Bacteria > Bacteroidota > Bacteroidia > Flavobacteriales_D > Sanyastnellaceae > JAIXWP01. Next base: position 46,547 of record JAIXWP010000103.1, read on the forward strand.
TATTGAATATCTTTTCTTTTGAGAAAATGAAATACGTCCGCCTTGATAACGTCTCCGCCATCAACCTGAAAAGTATCGAAGTTTTTTTGAATGGCCTTGACGTGAACAACACTTTGCTCCACGGCCATCACTAGTTCCGCTCCGCGAGACCAGCATTCCAAAGACACAGCGCCGGTGCCTGAAAATAAATCCAGCACTTTTGCTCCATCCAACTCCATCATGTGTGAAAGGATGTTGAATAGACTTTCGCGAGCGAAATCTGTAGTTGGTCGGCCTTTGAAATTTTTAGGAACCTCGATGGTGCGGCCCTTATATTTTCCTGAAATTATCCGCATATCGCATGAATCAATACTGAATAGAGTTCGTGATCTTCTCCATTCTTCACTCCTCGAATATCCTCTGGTCTTGTCCAAAAATCGACGGTGCCGATATATTTATCGAGTAGCTCTTTTAATTCTTCTGAAGCTGAGTCACCATACAACATAAGCGAAGATGAAGGCAAATGCATATCAAGTCTCATTGCAGCATTTGCAATGTGATAAAGTACATCGTCTTGGCCTTGAATTCCATAGTGATTTGTAAGTTTTATCTCGCCCTTTGCACATGCAATGACAAGTAAAAACCCTTTCTGCACCAAGGCATGGAAGCCGTCTTTATGCAACGCCGACTTCACTACTTCTTTCAAGAAAAAGCCACACGAGCTATAAAACTTTGCATTTGGAAAACGTGTCGTGAGCCCTTTTACAACTTGTGGAAGATCATAAACCAATGCCGCTCCCACTTCGTGAACAGCGGCCACTTCAGGGTTTTCAGCGGTTCTCATTGTTGAGAAACTTAGCAATTCACCTTCTTTTCCTGGAATAATAAATCCTTGTGGAATGAGTGTAAAATCAGGATGGTCAAACGATATGGAAGTTTTTCTAAAAACTTTATCTCCCCAATTTTTCAGAGTAACAAAATCTACCGCATCTCTGAAAGGCTCGCCGCTGTTGCCTTCCACGTCAAATGCTTCCAGCCACAACACTTCATTGGAGTCGTAGTCAAACACCATCACCTCCACCATTTCTGGATGGACATGAATAGCCAAGTGCAAAGAAGTAGACTTTGCAGCCAATTCCTTTGGTAGCATTGCTTTTACCGCTGATTCTGGATCGAAAACGCTCATAGAACTGCGAAACTACGAAAAGCCGACGAGATACAGTTCTTTTTGTGCACGAGTAAAGGCCGTATAGATCCAACGGTTCAGCTCCACCCCAAACATCTCCTCTGTCACATAACCTTGATCCACCACTACACAAGGCCACTGGCCCCCTTGCGATTTATGGCAAGTGATGGCATAAGCAAACTTCACATGAAGGGCGTTGTAGTATGGATCTTCTTGAACTGCTTTCTTGATCTTACCTACATTTTCAAGATGCTCATAGTCTTGAGCAATGATGCCGAATAGCTCTTTTGTTTTTTCGTAAGACATCCCCGCGCTTTCTTCCCAGAGCGTGGTAAGCAAAAGAATTACTTCCATTTCAGGAAGATCAGGAAAGTCGGCCATGCTGACTATCGCCTTGCAAAATCGAAACGGTCCTCGATCCTCAAATCCACGAACGCGCTGAATCAATATTACATCACCGTTGGCAATAAAACCACCGGTTACATTTTGCTCTTCCAGCCAGAAATAATTATTCTTTAAGACCATCATTCGATCACTCGAATTGATCTCTTCTTCGTGACCTAAAATGCGCGCTCTGACCTCTTGATTATACCTATTTGCATTCTTGTTAGAGCGTGTAATGATGATAGTGCCATCAACAGTATATTTTCGGAATGCATCCTCCATAATAGGCTGTAAATCCGATTCTACTTTAAATACATCCTTAAATCCATCATACATGATGAGCGGATATAATTTCTCCTTCGATTGAATCAATGCCCTAAGGTTCGTTGCATTCTCAAGTATACCAGAGCCTTCCTTTTGTCGAATCACTTCATTTAACTCAAGCTCCGCTATATTAAGCGAGAATTCACTTCGCAAATAATCCAACAGCAATGCAGGACTTTGATCACTCCCCACGGGGGGCAACTGAGCTCCATCACCGATCAGCACGAGCCTGCAACCCTCTCCTGAATAAACGTGCGAGATCAAGTCTTCGAGCAAATCACCACTGCCTACATCTCCACGCACCATACTAAAACGTTCGGTGCCAATCATCGAGGCTTCATCTACAAAGAATACCGCATTCTCAAACTCATTCTCTTTCAATTCAAACCAGGTGTTGCCCGATCGATCTGACTTTCGATAATAAATTTGTTTGTGAATCGTGCTTGCATTCATTCCAGAGTAATTCCCCAAAACCTTAGCCGCACGTCCCGTCGGAGCCAGTAGTAAGACCTTCCTCCCCGCTTCTTCCAACACCTTTACCATCGCACTAACAGTCGTGGTCTTACCAGTACCTGCATAACCCTTGATGATCAAGGCACACCGTGGCTTTTCAGAATACATCATCCTCGTGAAAGCATAGAACAAGCGCTTCTGCCCATGTGTGGGATCAAAAGCAAAGTTTTCAAGCAATCGCTGCTCGAACTTTTCTGGTCCTAAAATCTTTCCCGATTTTGTCATGCGACAAAGGTCGTGGAACTAAGCAGTCAACGTCAGAATATTTTATACTGTTTACCAAGAAGAATATGCTCAAATATTCAACCTTTTTCAGTAATTCTTGCTTGAGTAAAAAACTGCTCAGAAAGAAATTCTAGCGAATAATTAAATCAGGAAAATCGGTGATAAATGAACGAACGCCCATCTGAAAGAGGCGTTCCATCTCCGCACGGTCATTTACTGTCCATGCTGATAATTCTACTCCTAAAGACTGACAATCTTCCACTACATCCTCGTTGATTAATTCATAGTAGGGAGAAAATCCATCAGGAATAAATTCCAACTTCTCGCACACATAATCAATATCTACTTCCTTTGATTCAGACAGTGCAATCAACGGAAGCTCACAACCCTGCTTATCTAGCTCTAGCAAAACTCGAAGATCAAAACTTTGAATAGCGATAGGCCAACGCTCATCGATCAATTGTAATTCCTTCAATAAAATCTTCGCATATTCCTTTGGGGCTGGGTGAAACATTCCGTCAGTATTAGGGTGACTTTTTACTTCAACTGTTATCTGAGGAAAAGAAAAATCCTCTGGAAACTTCGCCTCTAATAGTTGCGTCATTTTCTTTAGCTCCAGCTTATGAGACTTCACCTTCTTTTGATTTGGAAACTTTGCATATTCCAATGTACCGAATGAATATTCGGTTATGTTTTGAGCAGTCATTTTAAATAAATTCAACTGCATTGATTCCTCTTTAGAAATACTGTCACCATTGGGCTTCAAGCAAAGTTCATTACACATGTATGGTTCATGAGAAATGATTACTTTTTCGTCTTTACTAATGACAATATCCAATTCTATGGCGTCAACTCCTAGCTTCAATGCATGGAAAAATGACTCATAAGAATTCTCAGGATAGGCACCGCGAAAGCCGCGATGACCATGTACGAACACCTCTTGTCTATTCACTCTTACTTGATATTTTTTGCAAGAAACGCTTGCACCTCACGAATTCCTTTTGGTTTCAAAACAATTTTCCCTGTATTGTCTAACAAGAAAAACGCTGGAGTCTTTGTAACTCTATAATCCTTTGCCACCGGGCTTTCCCACTGTTTCATTCCACAGACATTCGGGAATGTAAATCCTCTATCATTCACTGCTGTTTCCCATGCAGCTTTGTTATTATCAACACTCACACCTACGATTTCAAATCCTTTTGGATTCCAAAGATCGTAGCATTGTTTTACTTCCGGAGCCTCACCCTTACAGTGTTCGCACCAGCTGCTCCAAAACATCACGAGTGTATATTTATTTTGCTTTGCTGTTTGATACAAATCCACTTTACCACCCTTCATAGTGGTCATGTTGATATTGGGCGGTATATTTCCTACTGATAAGTTTTGAATGCTTTCAGCTGTGCTTTTGATAATGTTTGATAGATCTGCATCACCACAAGATTCGCCATTCACATAATTGTCGATGATGTGTAAGCAAATATTTTCCATCCCACTTTCATAGAATCCAACTAGCATTTGGTTGAGTGTAAACTCAAGCACCATATCGTCTGCTTTCGACTTCTCAGCAAGGGTAGAAATACAAGATATAAATCCAGGCTCTGTTCCTTTGCTAAAAGAGCGCATATAGTTTTGAATACGATCGCTCATCACCAAACCATGAATAATACTGCGGTCTGTGAAGTCTATATTGTCCCAGTACTTATTCATATCGGTACGCTCTGGCTCCTGCTTCCAAGTAAGCACCTTCGCAAAGTGAGTATTTGGATAGGCACCAATCATCTTTGCTTGTAGCGCTGATAGTTCGGCTTCCTTTTGTGAAACTTGCTTTTCATATTCACCTTTCAAAGAACTCTTAGCGCCTGCGACACGTGCGTCCTTAATGGCTTTCAACAACACATTTTCTTGCGGCACATAAGCTGCCCAAGCTTCATTCTCTTTAGAATTCACTGCCACCATTCCATTTTCCATTCTTCCACCCTTAAACTGCAACTCAACGACAGGTTCAGCCGGATTAAGGATGATAGAAGCCATGTTATTATCTGCTGTTCCTATCATGTAAATACCTTGCTCGATTTGCTTAGATCCAAAGTCAAAAGCCCCAGCTTTAACAGCAGTCGAATCCATCTTGGTATTGGTTTTACCATAGGTATTCCACAAATAAATTTTTGATACTGCAGGATTTTGAATCGTACCCTTCACTTGGATGGGCCCTTTCTTCATTCCTTTGTTTTGGTCTGTAACACCATTGGTGTATTGCACTCCACCCACACTAGTAGTCTCGGTGGCACCCTTATTATCGGAGTTGGTAGTACTTCCTCCACAACTTGCTACGCTAACTGTAACTGATAGAATAAGTCCAATAATATTCATGTGTTTCATTTGTGTAAACATAGATGACAAAACTAATCTTTTTCCTTTAATTTGTGGCATGACAAAAGAAGAAGCGCTGCACTATTTCGAATTGGACAAAGACTTCCAAGCACTAGAGTTATTAGACCTTGTAGACGAAAAGCTCTTTGTTTTGAAAAATGAGGTTTTGCAAAAATTGGCCGTTCCTGCTCTTCTTGTCAAGCGCTTGAAGGAATCAGATAGGATTCTAATCGCCACTACAGCACTTCAGATGAACGAGGAAGTAGAGATTCCGAAATTCACAGTTGTAGCGTTTCCCCCCACCCCTATTGAATTCCTAGAATATTATGAACGAGAACTTTCGACGGTGAAACTCATCATTTTCCATGCGAAATACCCTCAAGTTCTATCAGCAGGAATCCAACAATTGATTTCACTTCAGGAAGGCTATTTGAAGAATTTTGATGCAGTTTTTGGAAAGTATGGAGCGTCTGAAACAGAAGTCTCAGCACAACAAGCAATGGATAGCGGACCAGTTCTAAGAGCTCTGAAAGCCAATCAAGATGCGGAAGTTAGCGTTATCATTCAGACAGAGGCAGCTCGAGTGCGCAAACTTGTATCGTTAGGATAGAGCTTTATCATTGTTCTTTTCCAAAGAAAAAAACAGAGGAATCCTACGAGACTCCCCATTGTCAATCCCATAAGAATATCACTTGGAAAGTGAACTCCTAAATAGATGCGTGAATAGCTAATTAGCAATAGCCAAAGGATACACAGTGCGGTAATCCATCTTTTCACAGGGCGCATCCAGAGAAGGAAAAGCACAGCTACACCAGCATAATTTGCAGCGTGCGAAGAATAAAAACCAAACCTCCCACCCTTGTAAACCTGACCATTAGGCTCAATAGAATAATGAAGTTTCGATTGAATTAGCGGATCATGGCTTGGTCGAAATCGGCCCACCCAATTTTTAAAAATTCCACTCGCAACTTGGTCATTGATCAGCACTGAAAGCGCAAGAAAAACAATGACCCAAACAAAAACTTTTGTTGAATACCTTTTATAAAGCGCATAAAGCAGCAAGAGATAGATTGGAATCCAGAAAAGCTTTTCACTAAAATACCACATTATACGATCAAGAAATGGAAAGGCATCCGTATTGAGCCATTCCATTAATTGATAGTCGAATTCCAATAATCCATTCATCAGTCGCGATAGATATCTTGCACCAATGATTGATAATTCTCCATGATTTTTTTACGCTTGAGTTTTAGTGTTGGAGTTATCTCTCCAGCATCAATGGTGAATGGTTTTGGCACAATGCGGAAAGCCTTGATTTGCTCCCATTTTCCAAAGCGTTCGTTGCGTTTTTCAATCTCGTTATAGATAAGCTTTTCTACCGTATCACTCTTCAAGAATTCATCGTGATTATCATACTTAATGCCCTTGCGATCTGCCCATGATTTAAGCGCCACGGCATCTACCACTATCAATGCAGCAGGGAAATTTTTGCTCTCACCGATGACCATACATTGCTCGATAAACAATGATTCTTTCAAGACATTTTCTATCAATTGTGGTGCAACATACTTTCCTCCACTTGTCTTGAACATTTCTTTCTTACGATCAGTAATTTTCAAGAAACCATCATTCACCTCGCCGATATCACCTGTGTGAAACCATCCGTCTTTCAAGACTTCTGCGGTGAGTTCTGGATTTTTATAATAGCCCATCATCACGTTTGGACCTTTACACAGGATTTCTCCGTCCTCTGCAATTTTCACTTGAACATTATTGATCATCTTTCCTACAGTTCCCACACGGTACATGCCAGGTTGACGCATAGAGTTTACCGAAATAACAGGTGAAGTTTCTGTAAGGCCATATCCTTCCTTAATGATAATGCCAGCTCCGCAGAAGAAGCGAGCCAAGCGTGATTGAAGCGCTGCACTGCCCGAAGGAACAGCCTTAATATGTGTCAATCCAAGGGCAGCTTTTACTTTACTAAAGACTAATTTTCTTGCAATCGCAAGTTTCACTTTATACCAACCACCTTTGTCTATATCCCACTCTAACGCTACTCCAACAGACCATTGGAAAATCTTCTTTTTTAGACCAGTATTACTCAAGCCTTTTGCGATAACACCATCGTAGAACTTTTCCAAAAGTCGAGGTACCGCTGAGAACAATTCAGGCTGCACATAAGCCAAGTCATCTTTCACATTATCTAATCCGCTTAGATAAATTGACACTCCATTGCTGATATAGAGATAATGGAGCATGCGCTCATAAATATGGCAGCAAGGCAAGAAGCTCAAACTTACACTCGCCCCCTTCTCCAAATCGGGAAGACGGTCTTCTGAATCAACAGCATTGCTAGCAATGTTTTGATGCGATAGCATTACACCTTTAGGTAATCCTGTAGTTCCAGATGTATAAATGATGGTGGCTAAATCCTCTGACTTAACCGCATTCGAAATATCTTTTACTCTTTGATGATCGCCTGATTTACCAAGCTCCACTACTTCAAGCCAATTTTTTGCTCCGTTAACTTTTTCGAAAGTATAAATCTCCTTCAAAGTTGGAACGCGATCTTTAATGGCCATTACTTTCGCATACACATCCTCATCCGAGACAAAGCAGTAGGTGGATTCAGAGTGATTCATAATGTAGGCGTAGTCCTCTGAAGTCATTGTTGGATAGATAGGAATATCTATTGCTCCGATTTGTAACGAAGCATGATCCATGACATTCCATTCTGTGCGATTCGTTGAAGTAATCAATGCGATTTTATCGCCTTTCTGAACACCCAATTGCAGCAGTCCAGCGGAAGCATTATTCATCATTTCCACAAATTGATTTGTAGAATATGATTTCCATTCCCCAGCTAATTTTGATGTGAAAGCTTTTTCAAGAGGAAATTGCTTTTGTTGGATATATATAAAGTCAAAAAGACGAAATTGAGTCGACATGTGGTCTGGTTTTAAGGCTCTAATATAAAAAATCCACGGAAATAGCACCATCCAAGAAGTCATTGAAGCTCTTTCTCTCTCATTTTCAATGAAAAAAAGATAGAAATTGAATCATATAATCTTGTCTATTTTTGCGCACCATATAAAATATTTCAATGAAAAATATTTCAGTCATCGGAGCGGGTACCATGGGAAATGGAATCGCACACGTTTTTGCACAACATGGATACACCGTCCAATTGATAGATGTGAATGCTGCATCGCTTGAAAAAGCTATTGCAACCATCACTAAAAATCTCGACCGTCAAGTTTCTAAGAATCTTTTAACAGAAGAAGAAAAGAACGCGACATTGTCACGTTTAACCACTACCACAGACCTCGCGTCAGGAGTTGCTAATGCTGAATTAGTGGTAGAAGCTGCTACAGAAAATGTAGATCTCAAGTTGAAAATTTTCAAGGACATGGATGCCAATGCACCTGCTCATTGCATCCTTGCAACGAATACCTCTTCTATTTCAATTACTAAAATTGCGGCGGTAACTTCTCGTCCTGATAAAGTAATTGGAATGCACTTCATGAATCCTGTACCAGTAATGAAATTAGTAGAGGTCATTCGAGGTTACAACACTACAGATGAAGTAACCAAAATGATATTCGACTTAAGCGTTTCATTGCAGAAAGTACCCGTAGAAGTAAATGACTACCCAGGTTTTGTAGCGAATCGTATTTTGATGCCAATGATTAATGAGGCTATCTATACGTTATATGAAGGAGTTGCAGGAGTTGAAGAAATTGACACTGTAATGAAGCTAGGAATGGGTCATCCAATGGGTCCATTGCGCTTGGCGGATTTCATTGGCCTAGATGTTTGTCTTGCCATCTTGCGTGTGATGCACGACGGTTTCGGAAATCCTAAATATGCTCCATGTCCGTTATTAGTAAACATGGTAGCAGCTGGAAAGATGGGAGATAAATCAGGTGAAGGTTTCTATAAAGTGAATAAGGAAACCAAAGAACTTACTGTTTCAGCGAGTTTTTCCAAAAAATAGCAAGCTCACATTCAAGGCAATAGAAAAAAATTGCATTGAAATATGAAAAAAGATTTGGATATGTAAAAAGGGTTGGTATCTTTGCGCCCGCTTTTAGCGAAAAGCATCAAGGGAGCTTAGCTCAGCTGGTTCAGAGCATCTGCCTTACAAGCAGAGGGTCACTGGTTCGAACCCAGTAGCTCCCACAAACATTAAAAGCCTTCTCAGCGAGAAGGCTTTTTTTTTAAAAAAACATTACTTATGAAAGTGTCATTAGAAAAAATTCTCTCGGTATCAGGTAAGCCTGGAATCTTCCAACTTATCGCAGGTGGTAAAAATATCATCGTAGCGGAGTCTTTGGTGGATGGAAAGAGATTGCCAATTCACCCTAACCAACGCGTTAGCTCTTTGTCTGACATCAGCATTTTTACTATCGAAGAAGATGTTCCTTTGAAGGATGTATTCGGAAAAATGAAAGAGCACTATCAAGGTGCTGTAGCGATCGATCACAAATCAGAATCAAAAACCTTGAGATCTGAAATTGAAAAGTTCCTTCCAACATACGATAGCGAGCGTGTCTATGATAGCGATATCAAGAAGTTGTTCCAGTGGTACAACATTCTTCAATCAAAAGACATGTTAGAATTTGAAGAGGCTGAGGATACAGCTGAATAAGATATTAATCACTACTTCGAAAATGGGATTTCTTTTAAGAACTCCCATTTTTTTTGCTCTATAAATATCTCGGCAGCGAAGATTTCCATTCCATTGGTGACCACCAAATAGGGGACTTCTAACGTCAAATTATATCTCGCTGCTTGGTCAAACGTTGCTTGACTGACGGGTATTTGTGGTGCTTTGCATTCAACCAGCATAAATGGCCTGCCCTGAGCGTCAAATACAATGATGTCTGCTCGCTTTGTAAGCCCAACCACTTTCAGAGTGTACTCCACTGCGATTCGCCCCAGAGGATAACCTAATCCTTCTATGAGGTAGCGCACCATATGCTGACGCACCAATTCTTCAGGAGTGAGTAATATCCATTTCTTCCGCGCTTCATCCCATATCTCAGTACCTCGCGAAGTGGATTTTGTGCGAAAAGAATAATTCGGAAAAATGAATTGTTGATTCATGGTTGAAGGCCACGAAATTAGTGCATACAAGGAATAATAGTATATTTGAAACTTATGGAAACAAAAGAAGAAATCGTAAAGAATTGGCTGCCCCGCTACACCGGGACACAAATTGAAGATTTTGGGGAGTATATTCTTTTAACCAACTTCGATAATTACGTTCAGAAATTCGCTGAATGGCACAATGTGCCTATCATTGGACTCGATAAAGCAATGTCCACTGCAACTGCTGATGGTGTTACCATTATAAATTTCAGTATGGGTAGTGCTAACGCGGCAACCATCATGGATTTGCTAAGCGCCATACATCCTAAAGCTGTTTTATTTCTTGGAAAATGTGGCGGTCTAAAATCGAAAAGTCAAATTGGAGATTTGATTTTGCCCCTTGCAGGAATACGTGGAGAAGGAACTTCAAATGACTATTTTCCACCTGAAGTACCTGCTCTACCAGCATTTCCGCTTCAGCGAGCTGTGTCTTCGACCATCCGAGACAAAGGACTTGACTACTGGACTGGCACTGTCTACACTACCAACCGTCGTGTATGGGAACATGACACCAACTTCAAAGATTACCTGAGAAAAATAAGAGCAATGGCCATTGATATGGAAACTGCTACGCTTTTTTCTGTTGGGTTTGCAAATAAAATTCCTGTTGGAGCCCTTCTTCTTGTGAGTGATCAACCAATGGATCCACAGGGGGTAAAGACATCAGAGAGCGATAAGAAAGTAACATCAAACTTCGTAGATACGCATATCAAAATTGGTATCGAAGCATTGAAAGAAATTAGAGATGAAGGTCGTTCTGTAAGACATTTGAAGTGGGAATAATTAAGACATGGATCATTTAAAAATCATTCGAGACATTGAAATGCGGAATTTCAAACCCATCTATTTCTTGATGGGAGAAGAGCCTTATTTCATTGATCTTATTTCAGATAAAATTGAGAACACCGTTTTGGACGAAGCATCAAAAGCATTCGGACAAACCATTGTGTATGGCCGTGATGTCAATCTCGATCAAGTGATTTCACTCAGCAAAGGTTTTCCGATGATGGGAGATTTGCAAGTAGTGATGGTGAAAGAAGCGCAAGACTTAAAAGAATTCAAGCGTGCAAAATCAAGCGATGATGATGAAGAAGAAGCTACTGCTGAAGATGCACAGAAGAATGACAAATCATCATTAACCAGTTTTGAAAATTATGTAGCAAACCCTTCCCCTACAACCATTCTGGTGTTTGCAATGAAGGGAAAGAAGCTCGATAAGCGTCTTAAATTTTATAAGACTTTGGAAAAAGTTGGAGTTGTATTTGACTCTGAAAAAATCAAAGATTATAAGATGGCAGATTGGATCAGAAGCTACGTGCAGCAATCAGGTTTTACTATTGAAAATAGCGTTGCTGAGCTTCTCTCCGAATATCTTGGAAATGATTTAAGCAAGGTAGTAAATGAAATTAGCAAGCTTGCCATCATTCTTCCGAAAGGCACACATATCAACGCTCAGCACGTCGAGGACAATATTGGGATCTCAAAAGATTTCAATGTTTGGGAATTACAAAAATCATTGGGACAAAAAGATGTGTTGAAGGCAAACCGCATCATTCATTATTTTGAAAATAATCCCAAAGCCCACCCAATTCAAATGACCATTCCAAGTTTGTATTCGTACTTCACGAAATTGGCCATTTACATTTCCCTAAAAGATAAATCACAAGCTGCAAGTGCTATGGGAGTTAATCCTTATGCTATCAATGATTACAAAGCAGCAAGCACAAAATATGACGCTCGAAAAGTAGAACGTATCATCGGTTACTTGCGTCAAGCGGATAGACAAAGCAAGGGTTTGGAAGAAGGTAAATACACCATTGGAGATATCTATCGAGAATTGATTTTTAAAACATTGCACTGACAATTCGAAAAAACAGTGCTTGTATTTTCGCGAACTATGACAAAGCCTAATGATTTAATTTTAAGAGCAGCTCTCGGTCAAGATGTAGAACGCACTCCTGTTTGGGTAATGCGTCAAGCGGGCCGAGTATTGCCAGAGTACAGAGCAGTTCGCGCAAAAGCGGGAAGCTTCAAAGGACTATTGTTTCAGCCCGAGCTTGCTGCTGAGGTTACAATTCAACCCGTAGATCTTCTCGGAGTAGATGCAGCCATTTTATTCTCCGATATTTTGGTGATTCCAGAAGCGATGGGTCTTGAGTATCGCATGGACGAGGGCCGAGGACCAAGCTTCGAACAAACGATTCGAAGTGAAGCCGATTTGAAAAAAATAACTACGAATGGCATTGAAGAAAATCTTGAATATGTTTTTCAAACAATTCGCTTAATCAAACAAGAGCTGGGTGATCGTGTTCCTTTAATTGGTTTTGCAGGCGCTCCATGGACTATCTTCTGTTACATGGTGGAGGGTAAAGGATCAAAAACATTCTCAATGCCACGAGCAATGATTATGTCCAATCCAGAGTTGGCACACACATTGCTTCAGGCGATCACAGATGCGACGATCATTTACTTGAAAGCCCAGATTAGAGAAGGCTGTCAAATGATTCAATTATTCGACAGTTGGGCCGGCGCATTGAACAACGATTCATATAATACTTTTGCATTGCCATATCTAAAACAAATATGTGAGGCCATTCAAGACGTTCCTAAGACCGTCTTTTCATTGGGAGCATTTTTCTCATTAGAAGAATTATCTCAATTGCCTTGCAATACGATAGGATTGGATTGGCACATGGATCCGAGATGGGCAAGGAAAGTAGTTGGAGGCGAAAAGACCCTTCAAGGCAATCTAGATCCTGCTATTTTATACGGTGATTATTCGTTTATTCGATTAAGAACCCAAGAAATGCTGCAAAAATTCGGACCGAATCGACATATAGCTAACCTAGGACACGGAGTTTATCCCGATATTCACGCCGACAAACTCAAGTGTTTTATTGATACCGTAAAAGAATACCAACACTCAAAATGATCATGAACATTCGCTATTACTTTCTCGCTGCGGCTGTACTAACCGCTACTGTAGCAGAAGCTCAATCGAAAAAGCCATCTTCCAAAACAGAAAAAGCTCCAGAAACGGAGACCACTGATTCTGAAAATCTAGTTGTAAATCCAAGTTTTGAAGACTGTAATATCAAGACTTTGAAGTCATATGGTCAGCTTACAGAACTTTGCGAACCATGGGCTACTCCAAATAAATCAAGTGCAGATCTATTCGCACAAGGTGTAAAAGGAACCAAGGCAATGGCTGGTCAAAATGACTTCGGCAAGCAAGATCCAATGGATGGTACTGCATATGCAGGATTTAGAGCTTACACCAAAGACCCAAAGAAAACCAGAACATATCTTTCAACAAAGCTTACCAAGCGTCTTGATAAGAACCAATTGTATTGCGTTAAAATCAATGTGAGCCTTGCAGATCTTTCAAAATTTGCGGTAAACAATATTGGTGTTTTCCTCTCTGATAGAAAAGTTCAAAACGCAACAGATTACGCATTGACATTCACTCCTCAAGTTTTGGAGAAAAACAATAAAGTAATCAATGAAATGACCGGTTGGGAGACTATCTGCGGAACATTCATTTCTAATGGAACAGAAGAATACATCATCATCGGTGGATTCGGAGAAGAGAACAAAACAAAAATCGAAAAAGTAAAGAAACCAGCAGGTTCAACTGGAACAGCATTGAACGATGCGTACTACTACATCGATAACATCGAAATCGTGCCAATTGAGGCAGCAAGCCAGTGTGCTTGCGGTAAAGCAGCATCAACAGAACCAGATTTGATTTACAGCAGAGCTACAGCAAAGTCAATAGACATGAAGCCTGAGCAAATCATTGCTGCGTCTTCTGTGTACTTCGCAAACTTGACATCAGAGATCCCAGGAATGTTTGAACCAGACTTGGAAGAAGTTGCTCAGTTGATGAAAGAAAATCCAAGCATTCAATTAGAATTGGTTGGTCATAGCGACACTGAAGAGGTTGGTGAGGCGAAGATTACACCTCGTCTAGCTGACATGGCTAAGAAGCGCGCAGAAGCAGTAAAAGCAGCTTTAGTAGACCGCGGTGTTGAAGCGAGCAGAATGACTACATCATCAAAAGATGATACACAATTGGCGAGCAACAAGCCAACACCACTTTCAAAAGCTCAAAACAGAAGAGTAGAATTTAAGACCAAATAATATTGGCCTAATATTTAGAATGAACAAGGGTAGCTTGATAAAGCTACCCTTTTCTTTTAAAATAATTTCGATTAATTTCTGTTATTCGCAAGGTGAAAAAACTTTTACTCTTACATATTGTAGCGCTTTTTGTGTTCACTTTGAATGCTCAAAACTTGGTGCCTAATCCGAGTTTTGAGGAGAAAAGCTACTGTCCGAGTAATTTTAATCAGCAACAACTAAAATCATTAAGCTCTTGGTCTCAAGTGAATGAAGGTACTCCCGATCACTTTTCATCATGCAGCCAAAAGGTTGGTGTTCCTAATAATTTATTCGGTGTTCAAAGTGCTAAAGAGGGTGAATCATATGCTGGCATGGCCGTCTACAGTCCAACGCAAAGAAACTATCGCGAATACCTCACAACGAAATTAACTAGAGCTCTTAATCCAGGCGAAATGGTATGCATCGAAATGTATATCTCCACTGCAGACTACTCTAAGTATGTAACTGATGCATTTGGCCTAGTGCTCTCAGAAAACAAATTGAGTCAAGTACGAAACCAGGTTATACCCTATAGTCAATCATTAGCGAATCCAAAATTACACATGTTAGACGCCTACAACGAGTGGGTATTGATAAGTGATGTTTACACAGCAAAAGGTGGAGAGCAATTTTTGACGATTGGAAATTTCAAATCAGATAAAGAACTGAAAATACTCTCACGCACGCGCGACTCAGGCGCTAAAGATGAGAATCGATGGTCTTATATTTATGTTGACAACGTGAGCGTTAAATCGGTAGTAAAAAAAGAGCTCTGCAGTTGTGAAAATGATTTAATCAAAAGCCTTGTCGTAGACCCTCCATTAGAATTATCAGAGTATGATAAAATCAAATTAGATGACATTTATTTTGATTTTGACAAGTCTGACTTGAAAGAAGATGCGCTGGTAAAATTGAATGATGTCTATTCTTTATTGAGAAAAAACAAAGCCATGTATCTAGAGATTGATGGGCACGCCGACGTGATTGGAAATGATGCCTATAACTTAGAACTTTCAAAGAAACGTGCAGAAGCAGTGATTGAGCATTTGGTAAAAAGAGGAATAGATCGAGGCAGACTAAACATTAATTATTTCGGCAGCAAAGTACCCGCAGTCAACGAAGACACCGATCAAGCCAGAGCACAAAACCGACGCGTAGAATTCCAGGTGCTAGAGCACAAGTACATGTTGGTGCAGTAATCGCCCCCGACTCCCTAACTCCTCAACTCTCAAGAATTTATCTGCTCCCAGATCATATCTTTTAATCGATCTACGTTTAATCCGCTTACCGCAGAAATGAAGATATTAGGAATTCCTTCAGGAAGAATTGCTTTCATTTCATTGGTCATTTGCTCGTCGAGCATATCACATTTTGTGATTGCTAAAATTCTCTTTTTGTGAAGTAGTTCTGGATTGTATTTCTTCAGCTCATTGAGCAAAATATCGTATTCCTTTTGAATATCCTTGGCGTCGCATGGAATCATGAAAAGCAAAGAAGAATTTCGTTCGATGTGGCGCAGGAATCGATGACCTAATCCTTTTCCTTCTGCTGCCCCTTCGATAATACCTGGAATATCAGCCATGACAAAAGAGCGATCACCTCTGTATCTTACCATTCCAAGATTTGGAACAAGCGTTGTAAACGGATAATCAGCTATTTCAGGCTTTGCAGCCGATACAACAGAAAGCAAAGTAGACTTTCCTGCATTTGGAAATCCAACTAGACCTACGTCGGCTAGGACTTTCAACTCGAGAATTTTCCA
The DNA here is from genome assembly GCA_027491215.1 of Flavobacteriales bacterium. Classification (GTDB taxonomy): domain Bacteria; phylum Bacteroidota; class Bacteroidia; order Flavobacteriales_D; family Sanyastnellaceae; genus JAIXWP01. The sequence continues at coordinate 62,611 of JAIXWP010000103.1, forward strand.
TTCTTCACGTCCAGGTTCCCCTGGCTGAGCGAACTTTGGTGTTTGACGAGTTGAAGTCTTAAAGTGCGCATTTCCAAGTCCTCCGCGCCCACCTGCTACGATGACGCGCTCTTCTCCGTCTTCGGTGATTTCGAAGTGAACCTCGCCTGTTTCAGCGTCTCTAGCAACGGTACCTAGTGGAACGAGAAGAATCTCATCCTCACCTTGTTTTCCTGAGCTGTGAGCGCTTCCACCCTTATCTCCTTCTTGCGCGATTACGTGCTTGCGATATTTCAAATGAAGCAAAGTCCAAACATCCTTGCTCCCGCGAAGAATGATGTGTCCACCTCTACCGCCATCACCGCCATCAGGTCCACCCTTTGCGGTAAATTTATCTCTGTGTAAGTGCATTGATCCGGCTCCGCCCTTTCCCGAACGACAACAAATCTTCACATAATCGACAAAATTCGAATCAGCCATTACTCTTTACTAATTATACCACAATTGTTTCGATAGCCTTGAATAGTCTATCCGATATTTCTTCAATAGAACCAATACCATTGATTCCTCTATATTTATTCTGTGCACGATAGAAATCAGCCACTGGAGCTGTTTCTCTGTTATACACGTTGATGCGATTTTGGATAATTTCCGGATCCGCGTCATCAGGCCTTCCACTTGTTTGAGCTCTGTTTAATAGACGAGTCTTCAGCTCAGCCTCTTCAACTTCCAAAGCAAGCATCGCCGTAATTTCCGTACCCTTTGAGGTGAGGAAATTATCGAGTGCATCCGCTTGAGCGCTCGTGCGTGGGAATCCATCGAAGATGAAACCTTTTGGGTCAGCGTATTTATTTACTTCGCTTTCCAACATGCTTATTGTTACGCTATCTGGCACCAGTTCTCCTTTGTCCATGTAGCTTTTCGCAAGCTTTCCAAGCTCCGTTTCCCCTTTAATATTAGCGCGAAAGATATCTCCTGTACTCAGGTGAACCAATTGAAAGCGATCGATTAACTTTTCGCTTTGGGTGCCCTTGCCCGCGCCGGGAGGACCGAAGAGAACGATATTTAACATTGGGTTATTCGTTAATTGGTTATGAAGGTGCGAAGATAAGGCACGGCGCTCAATGGAAAACTAACTACATTCGCAGCTATAAAATAAAGTCGCCAATATGAATTATGATGTAATTGTACTAGGCAGCGGACCAGGCGGTTATGTGACTGCCATTCGTGCCTCTCAATTGGGCCTCAAGACTGCGATTGTAGAACGTGAGGCACTCGGTGGTATCTGTCTCAACTGGGGTTGCATTCCAACGAAAGCGCTCCTAAAAAGTGCTACCGTATTTGAATATATTAATCACGCTAAAGACTACGGAATCGAAGTAGCAGCTCCGAAAGCTGACTTCGGTGGAATGGTTAAAAGAAGCCGTGGCGTAGCTGAAGGTATGAGTAAAGGCGTTCAATTCTTGATGAAAAAGAACAAGATTGACGTGATTATGGGTACTGGAAAAGTAAAGACAGGCAAGAAAGTAGCTGTTACTTCAGCTGATGGAAAAACTGCTGACTACAGCGCTAATCATATCATCGTTGCTACGGGAGGCCGTTCTAGAGTTTTACCAAATCTTCCTCAAGACGGTAAGAAAATCATTGGATACCGTGAAGCTATGACATTGGCTGAACAGCCAAAGAGTATGGTTATCGTAGGTAGTGGTGCCATCGGGGTGGAGTTTGCTTACTTCTACAATAGCATCGGAACAAAAGTGACTATTGTTGAATTTATGCCAAACATCGTTCCGGTAGAGGACGAAGAAGTATCTAAAGCATTGGCAAAAAACTTTAAGTCAGCCGGTATCGACATCATGAACAATGCAGAAGTAACTGGTGTAGACACCTCAGGTAAAGGCTGCAAAGTGAAAGTGAAGACTGCGGATGGTGAGCAAGTTATTGAATGTGATGTGGTGCTTTCAGCAGTAGGCGTGGTAGCTAACATTGAAGGCATTGGCCTAGAAGATGTAGGCATCGCAACAGACAAAGGAAAAATTCTCGTAGATAAATACTATCAAACCAATGTCCCCGGTTACTATGCAATCGGAGATTGTACTCCAGGTCAGGCATTGGCACACGTTGCATCTGCTGAAGGTATTACTTGTGTAGAGAAAATTGCAGGACATCATCCAGAGCCTATCGATTATAAGAATATACCAGGTTGTACCTATTGCTCACCAGAAATTGCGAGCGTAGGATACACAGAGAAAGCAGCTAAGGAAGCAGGGTACGAATTGAAAATTGGTAAATTCCCATTCAGTGCTTCCGGCAAGGCAAGTGCTGCAGGCCACAAGGACGGTTTCGTAAAGTTGATTTTCGATGCAAAATATGGTGAATTGCTTGGAGCTCACATGATCGGAGCCAACGTAACCGAAATGATTGCAGAGATTGTTGCAATTCGCAAGCTAGAAACTACAGGAATGGAGCTTGTGAAGACCATTCACCCGCACCCAACCATGAGCGAGGCTGTTATGGAAGCAGCGGCAGCGGCATATGGTGAAGTGATACACTTGTAATTTATTGAGTCGTATTTATACTAAATCCCCATTGCGAATCAAAGCAGTGGGGATTTTTTTTGTGCTTATTTAGGCAACCTTTCCGATATTCGCTGACTTACTTATAGTATTCCTTTGTTAACCATTTTCATTTGAGATCATGAAACTCGTTTTTACTTCCTTATTTATTATTGCGTTAACCCTTGTGGGATATTCTCAAACAGGTGGCACAACCTGCGCTGCAGCGGCACCAATCACCTGTGGAGCGTCTTTCACTGGCTCCACTGCTGGAACCGGGGGGGACGGTGTTACAACATGTGGAACAGAAGGAACTGCTGGTCAGCGTTGGTTTTCATTTACCGCTCCTGGAAATGGAACTGTCAATCTCAACTTATGCACAGGGACTAATTACGATTCTCGAATTCACGTTTACACCGGTGTATGCGGTGCACTTGCATGTTTAGCTCAAAACGATGACGCGTGCGGTCTACAGAGTCAGTTGGGATGGAACGTTACTGCTGGTACAACGTATTTAATAAGAATAGGAGGATTTGGTGGTGGTAGCGGAAACTTCGGAGCCTCTTTCACATGCAACATTCCTGTAGGTGGATGTACTCAATTCAATGCTTGCAATTTCAATCCAAGTGCTAATTTCGATAATGGCACCTGCGACTATTCATGTTATGGCTGCACTTATACAGCAGCAAGCAATTACAATCCAACGGCAACAATCGACAACGGCTCATGTGTATTCAATGTAGTAGCAGATGGCTGCACTGATCCAGATGCTTGTAACTACTGCAGCCTTTGTACGGGCGATGATGGCAGCTGTGACTATGCGTGCTTAGGATGCACTTATTCAAACGCTGCTAATTTCGACGCTACAGCGACTAGAGATGATGGAACGTGCGAGTTTGGTGGATGCACTGACCCTGCAGCTCTCAACTATACTCCGCTTGCTTTAGTTGATGATGGCAGTTGTACATTCGAATTCGTATGCGAGGGAGACATCAACAATGACGGATTGATAGGCATCGGTGACCTCATCATTATGCTTGCGAATTTCGGCTTCAACTGTCCGAATTAAGCAGGCACTTCCACTGCACACAAATCTTTGATTTTACTCACTGTAAAATCTATTTCTTCTTTTGTTGTATTTCTTGAAAATGAGAATCTCAATGAGGCACGACCTGACTTGAGAGCGTCAATCGCGTCCAAGACATGGGATCCTTTTGAGGCTCCTGAGCTACACGCACTTCCACCACTGCAAGCGATTCCTTCTAGATCTAGCAGAAATAGCATCATATCGAAATTTGCAGTTGCTGGAAATGTTGTGTTTAAAACAGTGTATAGACTATCTGGATTTGCGGAGTCACCATTGAATTCAATACCCGAAATGTTTTTAATCAATTCATTTTTCATGTATTGCTTCAATCCACTTACGTGCTGTTGGTGCTCTTCGAGATGGGCGTATGCTAATTCTATTGCCTTGCCAAGCCCGACAATCCCATAAAGATTTTCCGTTCCTCCTCTCAATCCTCGTTCTTGTCCGCCACCAGTAATAGTAGGATTTACTTTTACTCCACGATTGATGTAAATGAAACCAACGCCTTTTGGGCCGTGAAATTTGTGTGCTGCCGCGTTGATAAAATGAATATGTGTATTCTTCAAATCAAAGCGATAGTGTCCCATTGTCTGAACCGTATCACTATGAAAGATCGCGTCATATTTTTTACATATATCTCCCACCTTGGTTAATGGGAGAAGATTCGCGATTTCATTATTACCGTGCATGAGGGTAACAAACGATTTTTCATTCGAAGAAAGTAATTCTTCCAAATGAGATAAATCGATATGACCATTTGGAAGAAGATTAACAATACTGAGTTTAACCAACCCTTTATCAGCCCACATCTGTGCAGTCTTAATAACAGCGCTATGCTCGATTAAGCTCGTAATAATATGCTTGCAGCCAAGATCATTGATGGCAGAATACATTGCTAAATTATCCGCCTCAGTGCCACCGCTGGTGAAGTATATTTCGCTTGGAAGACAATTAAGCTCTTTGGCAATGGTTCTTCTAGCATTCTCGATAGCAGTTTTGGTTTTTCTTCCAAAAGCATGGCTTGATGACGGATTACCAAAATGCTCGCGCATATATGGAAGCATTGCTTCCAAAACTTGCGGATCCATTGGGGTAGTAGCAGCATTATCGAGATAAATATTCTTTTCCATTATGGTATTATTCGGAGATACAAAGTAATCGGAACTTTATTGGTAGTCCAAACCCTAGTCTATCAATTGTTGGATTTCTTTCATCACTCTTTCGGCCAAAGCATCTGCAGCTTCTTTCGAATTACTTTCAGCATAGATTCGAATAATGGGTTCCGTATTACTCTTTCTTAAGTGCACCCATTCCGTTGGAAAATCGAGTTTTACACCATCAACCGTATTGACTTCAGCATTCGCGAAGAGCGTCTTTGTTTTTTCCAAAATAGAATCAACTGGAGTACTTGCGTCTAGCTCTATCTTATTCTTAGAGATAGTGTATTGCGGGTAAGAATTCTTAAGAGCAGTCATACTCATCTTCTTTTCAGCTAAATGAGATAAGAACAGCGCAATGCCTACAAGAGCATCGCGTCCATAATGCGATTCAGGATAGATGATACCACCATTTCCTTCGCCACCGATTACTGCCCCGATTGCTTTCATTTTAGCCACCACATTCACCTCACCCACCGCAGCGGCTTGATACTCTTGACCAGCAGCTCGGGTAACATCGCGCAGAGCGCGAGTTGATGAAAGATTAGAAACAGTATTTCCGGGAGTTTTAGAAAGCACGTAATCTGCAACAGCCACTAGCGTGTATTCTTCACCGAACATTGAACCATCTTCATTCACAAATGCAAGTCGATCTACATCAGGATCCACGACGATTCCTAAGTCGCATTTCTTTTCTTTCATTAAATTAGAAAGATCTGTAAGGTGCTCAGGAAGCGGTTCAGGATTATGAGGAAAGTGCCCCGTAGGATCACAGAAAAGCTTTTCTACTCTTTTCACGCCTAATGCCTCGAGAAGTGCCGGAACGAAAATCCCACCAGATGAATTGACCGCGTCAACCGCTATGTAGAAATCAGCCTTTTCAATAGCATCTTTATTCACTAGAGGTAACGATAGGATTTGACTCAAGTGAATGTTTAAATAGTCCTTCGTTGAAACAGACCCAAGGTCCTTCACATCAGCAAAAGCAGTATTGCCGTCCTCTGCGAGTTCTAGCATTTTAAGGCCCTGTTCGGCACTAATAAATTCGCCCTTTGAGTTGAGGAGTTTCAGTGCATTCCATTGTCCAGGATTGTGACTTGCAGTAAGAATGATACCTGCATCTGCCTTTTCCAAAGGAACAGCAATTTCTACAGTTGGGGTGGTGCTAAGTCCTAGGTCTATAACGTTTGCACCCATACCTATAAGAGTAGACGTCACTAAACTTGAGATCATTGGGCCGCTTAGTCTTGCATCTCTTCCAATCACAACAGTAATTGCAGACTTGCCCGACTCCAATTGGATGAGTTTACAAAAAGCTGCTGAAAACTTGACAACATCGATTGGAGTGAGGTTATCCCCCTCCTTTCCGCCAATGGTGCCTCTGATTCCAGATATAGATTTAATTAATGTCATTTCTTGGTTGTTTACGGTGTAAAAGTACGCAGGAGTAAGGGAAATCAAACATTTCTAAACGAACAATTCGCTTCAAATCAAATGAATTTCATACCCTTATTTTGGCAGGATGTAACCTTTATAAGACATCTCAGGTACAAGCACCCAACTACATGATCCACCCTAGGAACATAACATTTAAGACCACTGTATGCCTTTTATTATGTCTGTCCTTCTTTAAAAGTTTCGCACAGACGTATGAGGTAGAACCGGTAAATTTCAATTCGAAAGATGCAGACTTTGGTGCAATTCGATATGAAAACGGAGTCGTCTTTTGCAGCTCTCGACAACAGAAAAAATTAAGTTCTGATGTTGACACAAAGAACTTTTACACCGATATGTTCTTATCGAAGCTTGATCCAAGCCGAAGATTCTCAGCCCCTGAATTATTCTCTAATGAACTTGCCGGTATCTTAAATGAAGGTCCAGCAACATTCTCATCCGACTTCACCACTATTTATTATTCAGCGAATATTGTTCCTGATAAAAAACAAAAGGAAGACAAAGCAAAAGAAGAGGATCAAGAGGATCATATTGAAGAGTATAAACTTGGAATTTTCATTGCACAGTTTGAAAATGGCATTTGGGTTAAAAAAGGCGGTCACCCATTGAATACTCCCAATTCCAGATATGACATTGCCCATCCTTTCTTCTCAGGTGATAGTATTCTCTACTTTGCATCCAACATGTCAGGTGGCGAGGGTGGTACAGATATCTACTACAGCAGATTAAATAATGGAGTGTGGTCTGAACCAATAAATCTCGGTCCAGAGATCAATACAGAAGGAAATGAAATTTTTCCTTTCATGTCAAAAAATGGCACATTCTATTTTAGCAGTGATGGCCATCATGAAGATCGTGATCGCACTGATATGGATGTATTCTATAGCGTACTTAAAGGTGCTGGAGAATGGGATAAAACACGAGCTCTACCAGAGCCGATTAACACAGAATACAACGACTTCGCATATACTGAATTTACAAACGAAACATTTGGATTCATTAGTAGTGATAGAGATGAAGAACAAGACAATATTTATTCCTTCTCGAAATCACTGCCACAGTTTATTGAGTGTAAAGAAAATCAAAGAACTGTATTATGCTATCATATTGAAGACAGTGAAATCGAGGCCTTACCAGGACTTCCACTCGTATATCAGTGGGACCTTGGAGATGGAACAATAACAGAGGGAGTATCGGTTGATCACTGTTATGCAAATCATGGAATCTACGATGTGAAATTATCCATCAAGGATACATTAACCAATCAAGTATTTCAAGATGTTTCTACATCGAGATTAGAAATCATTGAATATGAGCAGCCATTCATACTATCGAATGATTCAGTAGTCATGAACTACCCCATGGTATTCTTCTCTGATGATTCACCGATTAAAAAATATAAGACAGCAAAACACTATTGGATTATTGATGATCAGTATCACTTCGAAGGAGATACATTAGAATACCAATTCACAACGCCAGGATATCATAATGTTCTATGCGGGGCTGTAAGTGAGCCACTACCTAATGGTGAAGTACTTAAGAGCTGTTCTTATAAACAAATCTTTGTACTTGATCAAGAAACGGAAGGCTTCCCACAAATGAATCCAGACCCTAAAGTAGAGCCTGTGAAATATATCCAGATGCGTGAAAACGTAACTGCTTTCGTTGGAGAGGAACGTAAAATAGAAACACTCTATCGAATCATCATTACAAAGTCATTAGAGCGATTGACAATGAATAACCCAATTTTTGCAGACATCGATGGAGAAATTGTTGAAACTCGCGCTGTAGATGGATTGTACACTTACTCTGTTGGTGTTGCCGATGATGTAAAAGCGATTTATGAACTACAGAAAAAACTCTATAATAAAACAAAGAAATACTTCAAAGTTGAATCATTTGACAATTCTACTTTTGCTGTTGAATATGTAAGAAAAGGAGAATATATTTCTTCCAAAGATGCCGAGCAATTGAATGTTGAATTCAATAAACTTCGCGATATTAAATTCGAATACAACAGCGCAGAAATCAAGACTGAATCTTTCAAAAATCTAGATTACATAGCAGCCATGCTGATGTTAGAAGAAGGCTTTGAATTGAAAGTAAACGCACATACATGCGACCTAGGTTCACATGAATACAATCAAGTATTATCTGAGAAACGTGCACAAAGCGTAGTTGATTACTTCGTTAAGAAGGGCCTACCACTCGAGCGTTTCATAAGCAAAGGTTTTGCTGAAACTTCACCACTTGAATCAAATGCTACCGAACAAGGTAAAGCAGCGAATCGAAGAGTGGAATTCATCATCATCTTCCATCCTACTATTTCTGAAAATGAGAAAAATTAAAATCATATTTCCCATTATTATTTGGAGTTCACTTACAGGAATTCTGAATGCTCAGCCTGTGCCTGCGGCAGATGAGAACATTCCGTTTTTAGTGACCTTCGGAAAAGATGCTGGAACAAAATGGGGTGACGATGATTTCGCACAAACCTTCTTTTTCTCCATTCCAAAAGATTTCAAGACACCATTCTATATCAGAGTATTCGATCCGGAATGCGGAGGGAAGCATGATGAAAATAATGGAGGGTTTACAACTATGACGCGCTATTCTATTTACGGCGGCGCGGGATGCATCACAACAGATGATGCTCGTGCAGTGGATCCAAAAGGAAATTTCAAAAGTGGAAATCAGCTGGCAACAAAGACATTTGGTGCAGATTTGAAATATGATAATGGATGGTACACCTTTGGCCCTTTTAATCCTGCTGAAGGAGAGTTGGCGACCAAATATGGTGGCTATATCTTCAAGTTAATTTGCGAGGGCATTAAGGGGGATGATGGCAACCTATATCGTTACCATATGTCTACTTCAGCAGATAAGAATGTATCTGTAGAAGGAGGAAACGCCTTTACGTTTGAATACACCTTCCGTTTGCATACAGATGGAAATCAGACCAGTCATATCTATCCGTACATCGATGACAAAGTGATTTCAATTAGTCAATATAACTTCGACTGGGATGATGACGGTTATATCAAATTAGTGTCGGTATCCAATCCTGGTGAGTATTTGAAGACATCGATTGAAAACGCCTGGGCAGAAAGCAAGTACTTTATAAAAGCTTCAGAGCGTGGTAAATCCTTAGATATTCAATTCAAAAAAGACAATAAAGCCAACATTAACAACAACAATGTAGTATTTTCCGTCCGGAATCAATACGGTGAATCATTGCCCTTTTTTACAGTGCCTATTGGAGGAATCCCAAAGCCACAAGGACAGGTTTCAATAAAACCAATTGCTTCTGGTAAAAAATAATGTGATGAAATTTTTCCTCTCCACCCTCTTAGTAGTAGTATTCTTTTCATCAAGCTTTTCTCAGTCTTATAAATTCAAAATTTATAATGAGAAAGATGGTCTTGAAAACCGTTATATCAACACCATTAATCAAGATCCAAATGGTCGATTGATCATAGGAACAGGTGAAGGATTATTCACTTTTGACGGATTCAAATTCAAAGCATTTCATACCGCTGATTCACTTGCAGACGAACTCATTGAATGTAGCTTCAGCGATAGCGACGGCAGTATTTGGCTCGGTCATGGAAACGGCAACGCAACAGTATTTCATGACTCTAAATGTCAGAAAATTAACCAGTCGAAATTCTTGACAAGTAAAGTTGTCGATATCACAAAAGACAACCAAAACAAAATTTGGATTGCTTCTCAGTCTTCCGGATTTGTTTGTACAGATAACACCTCAGCCCCTATTCATATAGTAAAGGGCCTTACCGATTTTACTATTTTTTCGCTTCAAATAGACAAACAGAATAATTTCTGGATTGGTACAGATCTAGGATTAGTTCTTGGAAAAGTTCTTAAAAATGAAGAGATGGAAATCACTTATGTTGAGAATTTACCACTCTCTTCTGTGATTGATATCATCCCAACAAAAGAAGGTTATATTGTAGCTACAGAGGACGCGGGACTTTTTGATGTTAACTACAACAATGGGACTTTCACCATTTCCCCACTTCTCTTCAATAATGCCGAGCTGACTGGTTTCCAAGTAAAAACGATTCGTCAGGATCAGGAACGAAATCTTTTGATCAGCACCAATCAGCATGGATTGATATTATACAGCAATCGCACTGGCAATACCTTTCAATCTCGTCAAACCTTTGATGAAGCGGGAACTGATGCAAGCAATAATGTAAAACTTAGTTTCCATGATCGCGAGGGTAATCTTTGGATTGGGACTATTGGGGGAGGTTTACACAAGTTAGAAGACGGCTATTTCTCAAATTACAATGCTGAGTTAAACAGTGGCGTTTACTCCTTCCTCGTAGACAACGATACTTTATGGTCAGGCTATAAAGGCAAGATTAATATATCGACCCAGCATCCTGGCAATATCATCAGCACATATGATCAATCACTAGGTCTTCCTGACGATATCATATCATGCATCTACAAAGACGACAACGGCTCGTATTGGGCAGGAACAGATTCTAAAGGATGCTATGTATTATCAAAAAATAAAAAGAAGTTTCAAAAAGTTTCTTTGACTGCAGAGTTTGAAAATTGTAAGATCACATCCATTTCAGGACACGGTGAGATGGCTTACATTGCAACGAACTACGGTGTATTCTTCGTAAAGAATAATCGCGTCATTTCGCATGCTACAATCGAAACAGGTCTATCTGGCAACGTTGTAAAATCACTTTTCAAGGACTCAAAAAACCGTATTTGGTTAGGAACTACGTCACAAGAAATCCCTTATATCGAAAACGGAGAGTCAAAATATTTCACTACTAAATTTGAGAATTTCCAACTGACATTAAAGTGTTTCACAGAAGATAAACAAGGAAATATTTGGGCAGGAACAGACGGTAACGGAGTCATTTGTTTGACGTGTGAAGACAATAAATATTTTACTAAAGAAAACGGCTTAAATAGCGACTACTGTTATAGCCTAATTTACAGTAATGATGAACTTTGGGTAGGTCACCGTGCTGGGCTGAGTAAGATTAATCTAAAGAATAACACTATTACAGTTTATCAGCCTGAGGCATCACTCACACAAACATTTAACGAGAATGCAATTACTAAATGCTACGGAGAATTTGTGCTGTTTGGTACAAGCGCTGGCATTATTCGTTATGACAAAACGAAAGATGTCAAAAATACTTTCGAACCGATTTTATCCATATCCAGCATTTTAATTTCTGATAAAGAAACATCTCTTCTTCCAATCATTAAATTGCCCTACGGCGACTATAAATTAGATATCGTTTTCCAAGGCATTTCACTAAAAAATCCGGAAGGAGTGAAATATCAATTCATTCTCGAGGGATATGACAATGAATGGAGTGAGCTCACCATAGAAAATATTGCACGATACAATCACCTGCCTTCTGGTGAATATGAATTTAAAGTAAAGACTTATAACAGTGATGGCATTGGGGGAACTACCATTAAAAGTTTCAAAATCATTATTGCCCCTCCATTCTGGCTGCAATGGTGGTTTTTCGCCATTGTAATTCTAGCTCTTATCTTCTCTTTCCAATTCATTGTAAAAAGAAGAGAACGACTTTTGAAAGAAAATCAAGAAAAATTGAAGATGGCACTTGATGAGAGAACGAAAGAAGTGGTGGAGCAAAAGGAATTGATCGAAGCAAAAAACAAAGACATCACAGATTCTATTCTCTATGCGAAGAACATTCAGAATGCCATGCTCCCTCCAAGAGGATCCTTATCGAACTACTTCCATGATGCATTCGTTTATTACAAGCCCCGAGACATCGTAAGTGGGGACTTCTTTTGGGTAAGTCAATTTGGAACCAAAACGATTGTTGCATGCGCAGACTGCACTGGTCATGGAGTACCTGGAGCGTTTATGTCTTTGATTGGTGTCACTATTCTAAAGGACGCCGCTAAATCGAAAGATGTACAATCTCCATCTGAATTGCTAACTAAACTTGATCACGAACTGAATGCAATTCTAAATAAAAAACTCAGCGAGGATTCTGTGAAGGATGGGATGGATATAAGCATTATTGATTTTGATACAGAAACCAAGGTATTGCGTTTTGGAAGTGCCAATCGTCCCATTTTCATCAAGCGAAAAAGTGACTTTATAGAACTAAGAGGCGATCGAAGATCTATTGGAGACCCTTTTAAAGCGGAAAGTACAGGCTATAACCTCCAAGAAGTTCAACTTGAAAAAGGTGATATTGTCTATATGTTCTCTGATGGAATTACAGATCAATTCGGTGGTCCGTTCATCAAGAAAATCAAACGCAAGGGAGTTCTAGATTTTCTCAAATCTATTTCACACCTCTCCATGGGAGAACAGAATGAAGCTGTGCGTCGATTTATTCGTGAATGGAAGGGAGAGAATGAACAGCTCGATGATATGCTTTTAATTGCATTCCAAATTTAAAGGCTCATCAATTCTCGGAAGCGCGCAGCTTGTCTGCGCGAAACCTCTACTTGAGTGCCGTCTTTGAGCGTCAAACGAAGGCCTCCATTAAACCAGTTCTCGACACTTTGAACCCACCGAAGGTTCACTATAAACTTGCGATTGGTTCTAAAAAAAGTATAATCCAGTCTTTCTTCAAGAGTATTAAGCGACTTGAGGATGAGAGGTTTTGATTGATGGAAAAACACACGCACATAATTTCCTTCACTTTCAAACATCTTAACTTCATTTAGAGAGACAAACCAACATTTTTCTCCATCTTTTAAAAAGATCTGATCCTCTTGACCAAGGCGGCCTTCCTTGAATGCTCCTTTACTTTCTAGCTTTTCTTCCAGAGCATTATTCTTTACCATCTTTTGTATCGCTTCTTTCAAACGATCTGTCTCTACAGGCTTCAATAAATAATCAAGCGCATTTACTTCAAAAGCCTTCATAGCGTATTCGTCAAAAGCCGTTACGAAAATTACTTGAGGAAGGTACTCCAGTTGCTGAAGCATTTCGAATCCATTCATTCCTGGCATTTGGACATCTAAGAAAATAAGATCTGGCTGCTCTTTAGAAATCATTTCTATAGCTTCTTGTGCATTGCTGCACTCCCCTATTATTTCTACTTCATCATAATGCGCTAGCAAACCTATAAGTTCCTTTCTAGCCAAGCGTTCGTCATCAATGATCAATGTTCTCATAATCTTATTTTGTTGGAAGTTCTAGTATTGTTACCACTCCACCTCTATCGTTGCTTATATGGAAGTAAGCCTTTCCGTCGTGAAGTAGCTCTAATCTTTTTTTTGTATTTGCTATTCCGAAACCGTCACTTTCCTCCGACGGATTGTATTCACCTGAGTTAAATATTTCTATGTAAATGAACTCCGGCGATCGTTCGATTTTTAATTCAACTGTGCCGCCCTCAATTATTTTAGAAATGCCATGTTTAATGCCGTTCTCGACAATAGTTTGCAACATGAAAGGTGGAATTTCGGAAGATAAAGCCTCGGCATCTACACTCATATTTATGTGAAGACGTTCTTCGAATCTTATTTTCTCTATAGATAAATAATTTTCCACCAGATCTAACTCTTCTCTTAAAGTCACCGTTTGTTTTTTCCCCAAAAGCAACTTGCTTCGCATAATGCCCCTCAGCTTCGTAATGGCTTGTTTTGCTTTTTGTGGATCCTCATCTACAAGCGCACGAATACTGTTGAGTGAGTTAAACATGAAGTGAGGATTCATTTGCGACTTGAAACTATTAAGCTCTATCTCCGTCTTTGCAGCTCGCAATTCCAGATTCTGAATCTCTTCCTTCTTCCAATTTTCAAAAGTGTTTACAGCAAAATATAATATGCACCATAAAAAGAAAAGGACCCAGAAATTGATGACGTTCATTAGAAATCGAGCTCGAAAAAAAGTGTCCAATAACGGAGTTTCGCCATTGAGTAAATCAGTTACACCAGTATTAAAGGTAACCAGAAAGAAGCCCATCAAAAACGAACTCACGAACACTCTTGGGATAAGGGCTGGAATGGAAAGTTTATTTTTCCAATTCAAACGATGCACGATCACCCTAAAAATGTGCGAAATTCCAATTCCCATCAAAAAGGTCATGGCAGATAGCTTATACACTTGCTGCAAATCGCTATTCACGATTGGAGAAGTCAGAATATTGCCTAGGGCAAAAAGTCCCCAGCCTCCCAATTGACAAATCCAATAAATCCACTCTCTATTTTTCATGACTTCTTCAAATTTAGATGCTGTACTTTATCATCTCACGAAATCCCTACACTAAGGGTATAATTTCATTACGAGAGGTGAATAGCACGGATAAGTATTAGATTTGTAAAGAAAGCAATAGCCCGTGAATTTTCTAGCACATTTCTATTTAGCATACGGCGACGAAGAGCGATTAGTGGGACAGTTCATTGCTGATGCAGTGAAAGGAAAGCAAGTGCATGATTACTCCGACAATATTCGCGATGGAATTCTTCAGCACCGCCTTATTGATACAATGACCGATAGTCATGGTGCTGTAAGTAAGCTGAGAGCTGCCATCAGAGAAGACATCGGTTTGCTCTCTTCAATTGCAATAGATGTTTATCTCGATCATGCTTTGGCTACTCAATGGTCTCGTTTCCACGGCACACCACTCAAAGAATTTTCACAAAAATGCTACAGTCAACTAGAAAAGCACAAGGCCCATTTGCCAGAAAGGATGCAAATTACTTTGCATTATATGAAGCAATACGACTGGCTATCTCACTATGAACAACAAGAGGGAATAATTAGATCCTTGCGTGGAATGAGTAGCAGAGTGCGTGGCGGGGAGAAGTTATTGGTCGCTATTGACAAGTTTCCCTTGCTCATTCCGTCGATCCATGAGACATTTGAGCAAGTTTTTAGTGACCTTACAGTAGCCGTGAAAGACCATATTTCAGGGACCAATTCATCATATTTGGACTCAAATCATTATTATTGAGCAATAAACCTTATTTTTGTATTCAACGATACCAAACCGATCGTTTATGAAACAACTTGTATTATCAGCTTTACTAGTCTTTTCTGCGGCACTTTCTTGGGCAGGCAGTATTGTATTAGAAGGCCGTTATCAATCGAGAAATATTTTCGTAATCAATGCTCCATCCCAGGATGGTGTAGGCTATTGCGTTTATGAAGTGACCGTCAACGGTCAAGTCACATCTGACGAAATCAACTCTCAAGCATTTGAAATCGATCTTTCAATTCTCAATCTTCGCGCTGGTGATGCTGTCACTTGTGTTATCAAACACAAAGAGGGATGCACTCCAAAAATCCTGAATCCAGGGGTGCTCGAACCAGCTCCGACTTTTGAGTGTAAAAAAATAGAATGCGCTCCGTCTGGTCTTCTAACTTGGGAAACGACGAGTGAAATGGGAAAATTAGCCTTCACTATTCAACAATTTAAATGGAATAAATGGGTAAATGTTGGTGAAGTAATGGGCAACGGCACGAACACTGCCAATCGCTACAGTTTCCAAACTAATCTTAATACCGGTCTCAATAAATTTCGAGTAGTTCAAAAAAGCTATGAAGGAGATTTGAGAAAAAGTCAGGAATGTGAGTACAATAATCCAGCAACTGCGCTTACTTTTACTTATGACAAAAAAGCGAAAGCCATTAACTTTACTGGAACAACTGCATATGAGTTGAGCAACAGCTTCGGTCAAATTGTGAAGAGAGGTGTTGGAAATTCAATCGATGCGAATACTCTACCAAAAGGTGAATATTATATTTCTTACGACAATACCGTAGGGAAATTTTCTAAAAAGTAAATACCAACCAAAACCATAACCGCTTACCAATCAGAGATCGAGAAATCGATCTCTTTTTGTTTTTGTAAAATAAATACGAACCTAGACTGTTAAATTTCGTATTTTGCACTTACAAGGATGAAGTCACTACAAACCTTTATATTACTATTTATATTTTCACTTCTCATCTGCGTTTGTAGCATCGGCTGCAAGGATGAGGAAGAGGAAAACTTCTATCCTAAATTTTCCCCACCGATACATTTTGACCTTGACTCCATCAAGAAACGAGGAAAGCTCATTTTACTTACTGAAAACGGACCTTCAACATACTATCAATACCGCGGACAAACAAAAGGATTTGACTATGAACTTGTCAAAGAATTTGCAAAGCATCTCGGTGTGAAATTAGAGGTTCGCCTGCTCGACGATGTTGATTTGATGTTTCAAATGTTGAATAATGGCGACGGAGATATTATTGCATCCAATCTTACTGCCACGCCATTTAGAAAGCGCTTTGTGGCGTTCGCGAATCCTGTCTACAAGACAAGGCAAGTGCTTGTTCAACGAAAATATTCAACTGAATCGCCCGATTCATTGCTCCCGATCATTAAAGACACATTAGGTTTGAATGGAGCCAACATTTTTGTACACAAATACTCATCATTTTACATGCGTTTGCGGGAATTGGAAAAGGCCAATGACTTTACCCTAAACATAAAAGATGCCCCAGGAGAAATTAGTACCGAAGACTTGCTCCGATTGACTTCCGAAGGAGAAATTAACATGACAGTTACCGATGAAAATCTAGCTATCATGCAACGATTTGATTATCCTCAACTAGACATGACAGTTCCGATAGGCCCCGAAGAAGACATTGCTTGGGCCGTTAGGTCAAACGCTTCAGGGCTTCTGACAAAGTTGAATGATTGGATGGAAAAAAGCGATGTAAAAAAGAAAATCAAAAAGACACACGATCGCTATTTCCTTGAAGAGAGTTTGTATGGTTCCAAAGGCCCATACGCCCTTCCTGTTTTAGGTCCTAATCAAATTTCCCCTTTCGATAGTTTGTTTAAAAAATACGCCCCTGAAATCGGCTGGGATTGGCGTCTACTCGCGGCGGTGTCCTATCAAGAATCGCGATTTAATCCAGAGGCCCAGTCGTGGAGCGGTGCATTTGGAGTGATGCAGTTGATGCCCGAGACTGCTGCCCGATTTGATTGCGATACGTCTCAAAAAGTAGAACCAAATATCAGAGCAGCGGCAAAGTATATTAAACATCTGGATCGCTTTTGGAAAGACAAAATCATCGACCCGAATGAGCGCGTTAAATTTGTATTGGCGAGCTACAATATCGGACCCGGCCACATCCTAGATGCAAGGGCTATTGCGCGACATCTTGGCAAGCCCGATACCATTTGGACTGGTAATGTTGATGAATGTTTGTTGCTCAAAACTCAAGAAAAATTTTATAGATTAGACGAAGTAAAACATGGGTACTGCCATGCACAAGAACCCTATCATTTTGTAGGGAAAATTTTGGCTGTTTATGAGCATTACCGATCCAAGAAAAAATGAAATCACTTCGCACATTTTCACTGATTTTTCTCACCGTTTTCTTAGCAAATTGTAAGAAAAATGAAGACACTAAATACCATCTCCAAGGCCGAGTCTACAATGGACGTACGGGCAATCCACTTAGCGATGTTTTCGTAGAAGCAGAGCAGCAAATCTTAGATGGTAATTCTTTCTCAGCTGTATATGTTTCTGCCGCATCCGGCCGAACGAATGGTGAAGGATCTTACGATCTTGAATGGGACCGTGAAAACCTTGTGGAGGTGCGTGTAAATGCAGAAAAAGGACAGTTTATCCCTCGTACATTACAATTAAACGCTTCTAGTTTTGAACCGGGAAAAGTCGTTTCTCAAAACATCGAATTATTTCCAGAAGCATTCATAAAAATAGCCATTCAAAAAAATGCAAGCTTGACCAACAACGCTTCGTTTAACATTCGATTTGAGAATGCCAATTTTGATTGCTTTTGCTGTGATAATAACTGGGAAAGTTTTACCACCATTACACCAGACACGAGTAAAACATGCCGTATCTATGGAGATACTTGGTTAAAATATCGTTATGAAATTATAAAGTCCTCTGGTCAGGACGAACTCGTACGCGACAGCATCTATTGTCCGAGTAATATTCAGACAAATGTGAGTATTGAGTGGTAAGCATCCCTTGCTTATATTTACCACACCAATACAGTTTTGATGAAAAAGATTTACGCTTTAGGAATCGCATTGGCGATTTCATCTTTTGCTTATAGCCAAGAAACACCGTTACCCCGCGGATATTCTCAAGAAGAATTAGAAATGATTTCTCGTGGCGATATTCCAACGAGTTATAGTTCTCGTGGTATTGCCACTCCTCCTCCTTATCCAAACCTTAGAAGCGCAGCAGAGTGGGAAGAAATCCAAGCACTCACAATAGCTTGGACAGGATATCCTGGAATTCTGAAACAAATAGTAGCCGCTGCGCGACTAGAAACAAGAGTGCTTATTCTTTCTGAAGATGTTCAAGCAACAGAAAATTATCTGCTATCGAATAATATCGGTGGTACGGCTTTTTCGAATCTTGATAATGTCACCATCATAGACGGTTCTTTCGACTCCATCTGGATGCGCGATTACGCTGCCAATCCAGTATATGGAAATGAGGTCGACGACCTTGTACTTGTTGACTGGATTTACAACAGAATTACTCGTCCAAATGACAACGCTTCACCACAGTTTTTCGCGGATGAGCTAGGATTGGAATTGTATGAAATCACAGAAGCACCAGAGGATCTTGTAAATACAGGAGGAAACTGGATGACAGATGGATTCGGAACTGCCTTTGCTTCTGAATTGATTTTAGAAGAAAATCAACCTGGCAACCCATACAATGTAACTGCAAAAACAGAAGATCAAATTGATGGAATAGTAAACGAGTATTTAGGTATCGATCGCTATATCAAGATGACTGTGCTTCCCTATGATGAAATTCATCACATCGATATGCACATGAAATTGATTGATGAAGAAACTTTACTAGTGGGAGAATATCCTGATGGAATTGCAGACGGTCCACAGATCAATGCAAACATTGAATATGTGCTCGATAATTTCAATTCAAAATGGGGCACACCCTATAAAGTAGTTCGTATACCTATGCCTGATAGCCAATCAGGATTGTGGCCTAGCTCGCAACCAACGGCTGCTTTCTACCGCACATATACCAATGCCGTATTTGTAAACAACACTGTAATACTTCCTACATATAGAGAGCAATACGACACCACCGCTTTGCGCATCTGGGGTGAGATTCTTCCTGGTTACAATATCGTAGGAATAGATTCAGACAACCAAGATGAGCCTATTATTTCAGCTAGTGGTGCTATTCACTGTATCACTCATTCCATTGGTGTCTCAGATCCACTTTTGATCTCACACCAAGCGCTTGCAGACACAGAGGACACTCAAAACCCATACAGCGTTGTAGGTTATATCAATCACCGAAGTGGAATTAGCCAAGCCAAACTTTTCTGGAAGACTAGTCTAACTGGTGCATATAGCGAGGTCTCTATGACTTCAATTGGAGACAACAACTGGCAAGGATTTATACCGGCACAACCAGCAGGCACAACAGTGTACTATTACATCCAAGGAGAGTCTGTAAGCGGTAAAGTTCAAACACGTCCTATGCCAGCTCCAGAAGGCTATTGGGACTTTCAAGTTATGGGAGTTACTATTGGTGTTGATGAGTTTGAAGCTTTTGAAATTAAAAAAGTATTCCCAAATCCTGCAAGTGCCATCACATGCATACCTGTTCAATTCAATACGTCAAGCGAAGTAAATCTTAGTTTGATCAATTCACTTGGACAAGAAGTACAATCGCTATATAACGGAACAGTGCCAGTTGGAGAAAAGAAATTTTTCTTTGATGCATCACCATTTTCATCTGGTGTTTATCACATCAGACTTTCAACAGAGGACAAGGTAATTACCTATCCACTTTTGATTCAGAGCAAATAGTGTTTCACCACCCTATACTATCACTGCGTGAAAAAACTCATACCAGAAGAAGCTTTGGCCTCGGCTACTAAGCTACCTAAGGACAATCCAATTATTCCATTGCTTGCTCGTGTTGCACGAATTGACAAAGTCAATGAACTCTACGACGACATTTGTAAAGAAGAAGGATTGAACGCCATCGATCGTTTATTTCAAACATTAGATGTCGAACTCGAACTGGATGAAAATCAAATAAAGAATATACCTGCTACAGGTCCATTTATCATTGTTGCGAATCACCCATTCGGTGCACTCGATGGTTTGGCCTTGATAAAAGCAATCGGAAAAGTTAGACCTGATCTAAAAGTGATGGCTAATTTTCTCTTGCAAAATGTTGAACCGATAAAAGACTACTTCTTGTCGGTAAATCCTTTCGAAGCGATGAAAGGAGCGTATAATAATATTTCCGGATTAAAGGCAGCTCTTCAACATATTGAAAAAGGTCTGCCGCTTGCACTCTTCCCTGCTGGTGAAGTTTCGACCTTTCAAGGAGATCTAAAAACAATCGCAGATAGAAAGTGGCAAAACTCTGCAATCAAGATTATAAAGTCATCAAAAGTCCCTGTGGTGCCCATCTATTTTGATGGTGCAAACTCAAGAATATTTCACTTGTTGGGCTTGATACATCCAGGATTGCGCACATTAGCATTGCCTTCTGAAATGCTCAAGAAAAAAGGCAAGAGCATCGGAATGCGCATTGGCAAACCTATTCCAGCAAAAGATCTGGAAATGTTTACATCAGTGGACCAACTCGGTCGCTACCTACGAGCTAAGACATATGCACTTGGTAGCAGTTTTGAAGTGAAAAGAGATTATTTCAAACTATTCCGATTTCCAACAAAAGAAGATCAGATCATCGACCCTGTGCCATCGGAATTAATTTCTCAAGAAATAAAGTCTGTTGAAGCATATCGCACATTGACATATGACAACTTTGATTGTTATGTTGTCAATAGCGCTCTCATTCCAAACGTTCTTCGTGAAATTGGCAGATTGCGCGAGGTGACTTTTCGTGCAGTTGGTGAGGGTACTAATAAGAGCATCGATTTAGATGAATACGATTTGTATTATGATCATTTGATTCTATGGGATCGTGAGGCGCAACGCATCGCTGGTGCTTACCGAATAGGTAACGGCACAGATATCATTGCGCGATATGGCTCGAAAGGACTTTACACCTCTAGCCTATTCCGAATGTCAGTTAAGATGAAGCCTATCTTGTCACAATGTGTAGAATTAGGCAGATCCTTTATTGTACAAGATTATCAAAAACACCGCCTGTCATTGTTCTTACTTTGGAAAGGAATCCTCTTCCACCTTCTCGCAAATCCTCGATTCAGATACATCATAGGGCCTGTTTCGATTTCTAATAGCTATCAAGAAGTTTCTAAAGAATTGATCATTCAATTTATAGAAAGAAATTACTTTGATAGAGAACTTGCAAAATTTGTAGAGCCGAAAAACGCTTTTAGACCGAAGCTTAAAAATATTGATACGGATGCCTTGCTAGAAGCGAGCAGCAGCGATATCAAAAAGATGGATAAAATCATTGCTGATATTGAACCATCGAGCTTTACTATGCCTGTTCTATTAAAAAAATATTTGCAGCAAAATGCAAAAATTCTTGCTTTCAATGCCGATCCAAAATTCAATAATGCATTGGACGGTTTGATGCTACTTGATTTACAAAATCTACCCGCCGATACCGTTGAAACGCTCAAACGTGAAATGGTAGAGAACAATTAATTTATATGAGTCACTCCAATTCTCGTCGTCAATTTTTAACGAAGTCAGGTTTAGCTGCAGCAGCACTTTCACTCGGCATATTTAGTAGAGCTTCAGAAAACCGAACGAACGTTCGGGAGAAGAAAAAAGAATTAGAAGTTTACAAGAAAGGACTTGCACTTTCCACATGGAACGCGGGAATAATCGCCAACAATGCGGCATTAGCAACAATGAGTACTGGTGGCAACGCCACTGACATGGCAGAAGAAGGAGTGAAAGTAATAGAAGCAGATTACAGCAACCTTTCCGTTGGATTGGGTGGATTACCCGATCGTGAGGGTCACACCACATTGGATGCGTGCATTATGAATAGCATTGGTCAAGCAGGGTCGGTTTGTTTTTTAGAAAAAATAAAACACCCCGTAACGGTCGCTAGAATGGTGATGGAGCGTACGCCACACGTAATGATGGTAGGCGAAGGTGCGCAACAGTTTGCGCTTTCACAAGGAATGACATTAGAGGATTACGAAAGCCCAGAGGCCGTGAAAGCCTACAAAGAATGGCTCGTAAAAAGCGAATACAAGCCGATTATCAATATTGAGAATCACGACACTATCGGTATGCTCACTATGGACACTAACGGTGATATAGCAGGTTCATGCACAACAAGCGGACTCGCATTTAAAATGCGCGGACGTGTGGGAGATAGTCCAATCATTGGAGCTGGATTATACATCGATAATGAAATCGGAGGAGCTACTGGTACAGGACTTGGCGAAACAGTGCTTCGTTCATGCACTGCATTTCTCATTGTTGAATTAATGAGACAGGGAGCGAGCCCACAAGAAGCTTGTGAAGAGGCCATCAAACGAGTGGAAAAGATTAATCGATTTATGAAAGACGACTATCAAGTCGGATTCCTTGCAGTGAACAAGCAAGGAGAGGTAGGTGCGTTTGGACTGCGTCCAGGTTTCAATTATGCTCTACATAAAAATGGCGCCAACCAATTGATTGACGCCAAGTATCATTTAAAGAAATAAGTCTTATTTAAACGCTTCGTTTACCTCAGTGAGGATAGTTGCTGGCCCCCCGAAGTGGTCAAGAATTTTCGCGTTTGGAAAATCTTTATCAACAATTGCTTTCAATGCAAGTCGATCATGTGGATCTACGCTTCCCACAAGAAAGAGCATATCAAACGGATTAGCCACTAAATACATAGAAGCCATTTCTAACTCAACAAAGCCAACGACAGTGTAGTTGCCTTTCTCGAGAAGTATTTGAGCATTATTGACGATATAATCATGCTTTCCGAAAACAACGATGGACTTCGTTACTTCGGAATTGCTCTCAGGGGTAGACTGACTTTGAATTTGTTCTTCCATATTAATAAATCACGGGGGCGCAAATTTACACGAGAGTTGTCGATATTTGCTCTGAAAGATTTCAACCATTCTACATTGTCAACATTGATACATACCCTAAAGCTCACAAGGCCAATTAATCTCGCCATCGTAGCGCTCACCATGTATGTGTTGAGAATATTCATCATTGAAGCTCAATTAAAAGCTACCTGCCAAGATTTACATCTACAAATCAGCGAGTTAGATTTTTTTCTATCCGTATTGGTAGTCGTGCTGCTCACAGCTGGCGGAAACATCATCAATGACTATTTTGATGTAAAAGTTGATAAAATCAACAAACCTGAGCGGGTGATTATTGGAAAGACCGTGAAAAGAAGAGTAGCAATGGCGCTTCACCAAAGCTTTAACATCGCCGCTGTCGCTATTTCATTTTATCTCTGTTGGAAATATAAGTTCTGGTGGCCTTTAGCCATTCCAATCCTTGTAGCTACCCTCTTATGGTGGTACAGTCCTATTTTCAAAAAAATGAGTTTTGTTGGCAATTTGGTCGTGGCCATTTGTGTGAGTATCGTTCCTATTTGGGCTGCAATATTTGAACTCCACGAACAAGTAGTATTGAACCATCTTGATCTTTTCCAAAATGGTCGTATTAATGGCATGTTGCTATGGATACTCACTTATGCTGGATTCGCATTCCTAATTTCTTTATCGAGAGAGGCCATAAAAGATTTGGAAGACTTACAAGGCGACAAAGAAGGTGAATACAAGACCATGCCTATTATCCAAGGCGAAACTTTTACAAAGCACTATGCATCGCTCTTAATGGCCTTAACGGTTGGTCTCACCATTTTTCTTTTTTATAAAACAGGATTGGATTGGAAAACAGACACAACGGCTAGTGTACTGTTGTTACTATGCACCATTCTACCAGGATTAGTGACTATCATTTTTTCCTCTTTTTCAAGAAGAAAAAAGCACTACACCATTGCAAGTGCGAGCGCAAAGCTCACGATGGCAGGAGGCCTAGCACTTTGTGTACTCGCCGGGACCTATATCTGGGTTTGTTCTTAAACTAAAAACTTCTTCCCCTCTACTTCAGACTCCTTCTTTGGTACTAAAAGCACCAATAAAAATCCGATGATGAAGAAAGTGATCAGTGCTAGAATAGAAGCGCGCATGCTTCCGAAAAAGCCCTCAATGAATCCAAAGCTTAGAAGCCCTATAATCAAACCGACCTTTTCTGTAACATCATAAAAAGAGAAATAAGAAGCATGGTCATTTGTTTCAGGCAAGAATTTCGAATACGTGCTTCTAGCTAATGATTGCGTCCCTCCCATCACAAATCCAATGCACCCTGCAGCAACGTAAAACGTAATTGGAGTTGTTACAATAGTATAAGCATACAAACACACCAATGCCCAAAATGCAAGGGCTATTTTCAATGTCAAAAGGTTTGATAATTTTCGCGATAAATATGAAAAAAAGTATGCCCCAGGAATTGCAATCAATTGAACTAAAATAACAGCAACAATCAATTGACCTGATTCTAAACCTCTGACCAACTCACCCGCTTCATTGTATTGGTAAACCTCTTTTGTTCCGAATAAAGATGCCATTTGCATGATAGTTTGCACTCCCATACTGAAGACAAAAAATGCGATTAGATATCTGCGAAGACGAGTAGTATTATTCATTTCACGCCACACATTTCTAAGCTCCAAAAATCCTTTTTTCAAAACACCTTTTTCTTTAGGCCTTGCTACTTTGTGATCTTTCAAGTGATAAAAAGTAATTTGTGCAAAACCAGCCCACCATATACCCACCGTAACAAATGACCATTTAGCAGGAATATCCAAAACTTGAATCATTACAAGGTTTGCTACTAATAAAATAATGCTACCGATATAACCCATGCTATATCCTTTCGCGCTTAATTTATCTTGATCTGCAGGTTCTGCTAGTTCTGGCAAGAAAGAATTACTAAAAGCATAGCTTACCCAAAATCCAACACATGCAAAAACCACACTTATCATGCTCGCTTCAAAGTGATTCATATCGAAGAAAAACAATGAAGCACAAGAGAGACTTCCCAGATAACAGAACATTTGCATGAAAACTTTCTTTTTTCCCAAATAATCTGCTAAACCCGAAAGCATTGGAGAAACAATACAAACGATGGCCATACCCAGTGCAAGTGCATAGGATAATACTTCAGTATTCTTAAAAATGTGTCCGAATAACAACACATCATCGTCTGCAGTCTTTCCCTCAAATTGATGCTTAGCAGTTACTGCGGTATAGAAAATCGGAAAAATCGCTGTACCAATGACTAGGTTGTATGTGGAGTTAGCCCAATCATACATAGTCCAAGCGTTTTGAGCTTTCTTATTCCCCTTAATGGAGTGTGTTTCTGCGTGCGGTGTGTCCAAAATCATGCAACGAACTTAAGAATAAAACACTGAAATTGTTTAAGGCCAGCAATTGTATATTTGCGTTGTGGAAAACAATTATGACATCATCATCGTGGGCGGTGGCATTGTAGGTGCAGCGACCCTATATAAATTGCAAAAAAGCAATCCAAAACTGCGAATACTTTTACTTGAAAAAGAAAAAGGATTGGCTGATCACCAAACTGGAAATAATAGTGGTGTAATTCACAGCGGCATCTATTACAAGCCAGGATCTTTGAAGGCAATTAATTGTGTGAATGGACGACGAGAACTTGTTGCATTTGCGCAAGAGCACGGAATCAAGCATGATATCTGTGGTAAACTTATCGTTGCTATGGATCCATCTGAATTACCTCAGCTCGATAAAATTTATGAGACAGGTCTTCAAAATGGAATTGAAAGTATGCGGAAAGTGACCGCCGCAGAGATCAAAGAAATTGAGCCTTATTGCACAGGTATTGCCGGCATCCACGTGGGCTGCACTGGTATCATAGACTTTAGAGGTGCTACTGAAAAGATGGCTGCTCTAGCAGTAGAGATGAATCCCAAGACAGAGGTTCACACACAAGAAGAAGCATTGAGTTTTGAAAAACAAAATGATCTTCAGCGAGTAGTCACGAACAAAGGACTTTATACTTGTAAAAAAATAATTTTCTGTGGTGGACTTCAAGCCGATCGCTTAGCGAAAAAAGACGGAGTTCAATTGAAAGAAAAAGTAGTAGGCTTCCGAGGTGACTACTACGAACTCACTGATCAAGCGAAGCACAAAGTGAAACACTTGATTTATCCCGTTCCGAATCCCGATTTCCCTTTCCTTGGCGTCCACTTTACACGAATGACCGATGGTTCAATCGAGTGCGGGCCAAATGCAGTCTTCACTTTTAAGCGAGAAGGGTATGGCAAAACAGATTTTAGTTTGCGTGACACGATAGATGCATTGACTTATAAGGGCACATGGAAACTATTCTTCAAGAATATGAAATTTGGAATAGATGAATATCGAAGAGCATTTTCAAAGCGTTTATTCTTGAAGACACTTCAACGACTTGTTCCAAGCTTAACGATGGATGATATTCATCCTGGAAGAGCAGGAGTGCGGGCACTTTTGCTGCGAGAAGATGGTGATACACGAGATGATTTCAGAATAGAATATACAGATCACAGCATACACGTTTTGAACGCTCCATCTCCAGCAGCTACCGCATGCCTTGCTATTGGGCAGCAAGTAGCAGAAATGGCAGAACAACATTTCAATATCAAATCATGGTAAATCGCATTGTTAAACAATGCATAAGATATAGGATATTCAAATAGGGAAACCGCTTGAATGACCAACATCTTTGTCACGGTTGAAGTATGAGTGCTGCGGCACTCAAACGGGTCTCCTGACTTATGATGTAGTACGATTAAGGATCTCAAACGTGAGATCCTTTTTCTTTTCTATAGAGATGAAATTAAATATTCGCTACTAAGACTCCAGACTTGTGATTTCGCCGCGCTGGTAGTCCTTCATTTCTTCCGGAATTGCAGCGAGGATATGCTCACACATAGCATCGATTAATCGGCGCTTGGAATAGAGACGATAAGTAATAAGACTAATCTCGCGAACAGGAGCGGGTTGTTGGAAGAAACGGATTTTTTCCAATTGTGCCTTGTCCATATCGCGGAGAGCCAGTTCTGGGATTACTGTAACTCCTTGATTGAAGTCTACCATTTTTTTCAAGGTCTCAATGCTACCGGCCTCATAATCCAATTGTCTTCCTTCTGATTGCGTCGGTCTTAGCGAACAAAGATTCATCACTTGCGCACGTAAACAATGTCCCTCTTCGAGCAACCACAATCTATTGACATCAATGTCTTCTTGCAAAACAAATCGTTTTTGCATGACGGATTCGTCTTTTGAACTATAGACCACAAACTGTTCGTAGAACAATGGATTTTCTAGTATTGCAGGATCACCGAGTGGAGTGGCCAGCAGGGCAGCATCTAGTACATTGTGCTTTATTTTTTCGATGATCTGCTCCGTAGTATTTTCATGCACTTTCACGCGCACTCCAGGAAATGCTTTCAGGAATGATGGCAGGAATAGTGGCAACAAATAAGGCGCAAGGGTTGGGATCACTCCTAGCTTAATTTCACCAGTCACCTCCCCTTTCAATTCAGAAACAATTTCTTTCATGCGACCTGCTTCGCTCAACACAGCTCTTGCTTGTGCGATGATTAATTCACCAGCCTCAGTAGGTACAACAGGCTGTCTGCTTCGATCAAAAATTTGCACATCGAGCTCCTCCTCCAATTTTCGAATCATCATACTCAAAGTAGGTTGCGTCACGAAGCACTTATCCGCTGCTGTAGCGAAATGTCGAAACGTGTCTACCGCTACGATATATTCTAATTGTTGAAGATTCATAAGGCGAAGATACGTTTTGTATTGAAAAAGAAAAGGGCCGCAAAAGCGGCCCTTTCAATATTGTTGGAAAAGAATTATTTCTTCTCTTCTTTCTTTTCAGCTTTTTTCTCGCCATCCTTAGAGCAGCAAGCTTTACCTTCTGCAGCTTTAGCGCCGTCCTTTGAGCAGCAAGACTTACCTTCTGCAGCCTTAGCTCCATCTGTGCAAGCAGCACCAGTTGAAGTAGAACCAGTAGCACCAGCACCGTCCTTAGAGCAGCATGACTTACCTTCAGCAGCCTTAGCTCCATCCTTAGAGCAGCAAGACTTACCTTCAGAACCAGCAGTGCAAGCAGCTTTTTCAGTAGAGCTAACATCAGCTTTCGCTGCAGTTGACTTAGCTACTTTCTCAGTCTTAGCCTTTTTAACTGGCTTTGTCGTTTCAGATTGTGCGCTAGAAGCGATTCCGAAGAAAGCAACTAGTACGATGAGTGATAAGAACTTTTTCATTTTTATAAGTGATTTTGTTTTTGTCTTTTGCGAATTTACAAAAGGTTTTTGATAAAAAGATATTTTACGAAATCATTAACTTTTTATAGCTGTAACTTCGTACCATATACGAAAAGTGGGTAAAAATTGTTGTGTGAACAATGGAAACTTCGGAAAATAAAGCCAATTCTTCTCTCAAAGACATCCTGAATGCCCGTCCGGACAAGAAAACTACGTTTCTATTCCAAGCGGTTATTCTCTCTCTTTTCGTGCATATTTTCATTTTTGGGGTGATTTATCTTGCCACCTCAACCACTGCAGACCCCTTGGCCGAAGAAACTGAATCAGAAGCAGTAGAAGAACTTGAGCTGTCATTTGAAGAGCCTGAGCTCGATCCACAAGTACAGGAAAGCAATATGAGTGAGGCCGTAGCTAATCTCCTCGCCCAATCTGGAACGACCACTACGTCTGAAAGAGTCAATTACACAGGAAAAAGTCAAGCAGAAATCGATGCTGAGGTATTGCAAAGCCTGAAAGGCCTAGAAGCCGCGGAGAAGGAAAAGCTCGCTACCAATCACAAGGATCATAGCGTCAAAGAAAATCCCAACTCTAATCCGAAAGCAGGCAAGGATGATAAAAACGCCGCAAAAGAAAACTATGATTGGTACAAGAATAACAGCAATAAGAGTTATTCTGGCCCCGTATCCGCAGAGTATAGCATCAAAGACCACACGGCGAAGTCATCTCCTAAGCCGACTTACCGATGTAAGTCTGCAGGAAAAGTCATTGTAAATATTGAAGTGAATCAGTTAGGCGAAGTCGTGAATGCCTATGTAGATGAGCGTAGCACTGCTATTGATTGTATTCGTGAGGAATCGCTCACTTATGCCAAGAAATGGAAGTTTGATTACAATGACAAGGCTGCAAAAAAGCAACCGGGCACTATCACATTTACTTTCTCAGCTCAATAAAAAAAAGCGCTCAATGAGCGCTTTCTGCATATTCTTTCAAGTATTCGAAGTGTGGAGTCAACTTCCCCTCTTCGGTGGTCTCTGTAGCCTTCCAAATGCTTGGACGCATGAGATCCGTAAATAAATCCGGAAACACATTTTTTATCAGTTCATTTCCGAAATCCTCACTCGCATCTTTAGGTAATTCACATGGTAAATTATCTATGCTCATCACCGCGATGGCCTGCTCACTTTTATAGTCCACTTCAATATGATCATGTCGATGATATCCGAAGATTGGATCTGCAATTTTTGAAGCTTTAATAGTTGGAGCAATTGGTCCATTCGTATCGCAACTCACATCTGCAAGCACCATACATTTCCAGTTTTCTGCGGCAACATCTTCCTTCGTGATCAATACTGGATTTGTTCCAGCCCACAAATGACAAGCGATGTACAAATCCGCACCAGCAACATATTTTGTTAAAATAGAATGATACTTTTCTGGATTCGCATAGAATTCTTTTTTATCAAACCCACCACCCTCAATGCGTTCATAGTACTCCTGTGTATCGAGGTGCACATAAACAGGCTCAGAGAATGTTTGTGTCAAAAATTCATCTGCAGAAACTCGCTTGATGGGTAATAGATCCATGATTTCTTTCGCCCCGTTTCCTACTCTACCAAATCCAGTCACTACCACTTTTGTATTCTGAGGAATCACAATCTTTTTCATTTCCTCTTCCATTGCTCTGCGATCATCACAATGGCTTGGAGAAAGAATAGAATAGAGATCATGCTTCAACCCGAATGTTCTCCAACCTTGGTAAGTACCAACGATTCCAGCATAGCGACCAAACCCGATCAGGCGTTTGCCTTGTTCGTTTTTGATGGCTTCATAATCTATCAATCGGATTTTTTTATCTAACAAAGCTCGCATCAACTTTGCGTTGTGCGGTTGTTTTTTCAATGTATGGGAAAAAAAGAGATAAGTCTTGCCTTCGAGTAGCATAGGAATTGGCACTTCCTTCACACCCATCAGTATATCGCAATCGGAGAGATCTTGAACGACTTGAATGCCTAATTTTTCGTACTCTTCATCTTTGAATTTTCGAATAGGACTTGATTCTACTTTGACTGTAATGTGTGGAAATTTTTCCATTACCTCTACACATTGGTGTGGCGTCAGCGGCACACGAAAGTCAGGGGGAACCTTACCCTCTTTTACAATACCTACACAGCGTTTACTCATGCTTATTTATTGAAGCGGGCGCGAAGATAGGAAACTTACTAGAGAACTAATTATTACGGCGCTTTTTAGGCTTGCCGTACTTAAGTTTCATCTTATCACCTCGACTCAACTTCATATTGACCTTCAAGTTCTTGAGTTTTTTTTCATTGTATTCACCACCTGAATCAATTTTCACGGGATTTTTCTTTTCCATGTTAGGCATAGATACCACAGGGCGCTCATCAGCAATCATGATATCTGTCACCTCTACCCCTTCTGGCATCGGAGCTTCGGGAACCTCCATGCTCATGAAGTCTTGAATCTTTTGAAAATCATCCTCTTCATAGGATGCCACAAATGTGATGGCAATACCATCTCTATCCGCTCGGCCTGTTCTTCCAATACGGTGCGTGTACAATTCAGGATTCTCGGGAACATCGACATTGATAACATGTGACACATCAGTAACATCAATACCGCGTGCAATCACATCTGTAGCCACCAAAATACGAAGCTCGTTTCTTTTGAAACGCTCCACGGTAGCAAATCGCGTATTCTGAGCTTTATTGGAGTGAATCACCCCTATTTCTTCACCGAACGTTTGTTCGGCTCTTTCAAAAATGATATCCGCCTTCGCTCTACTATCCGCGAATACCAGCACTTTTGTCATCTCCGAATGCGCTAGTAATAATTTTTCAAGCAAAGATATTTTGGTTAAAAAATTATGCGCTTTGATATGCGTCTGTGCAATGCGTGCGTGCGGCGTGCCGATGGGCGTCGCTTCTACACGTAAAGGTTCGTTGAAATAAGTAGTGATTAACTCCTCTACCTCCGTGCTAAGTGTTGCGGAAAACATGATGTTCTGACGACGCTCGGGAAGCAAATCAAATATGCTCAAAAGTTGCGGTCTAAAGCCCAGGTTGAGCAATTCATCCACCTCATCAATCACCAATTTTTTGATGTTCTTGAGTTTCAATGAACCATTGAGAACCAAATCCATCAAACGACCCGGTGTTGCAATCACAACATCCACGCCTTCTTGAACCAGCGCAGTGTGCTGTTTGAGATTAACACCGCCGAAGACACCAGCCACGCGGACACTCATATACGCTGCCAATTTATTGAGCTCTTCTTCCACCTGAACTACCAACTCACGCGTAGGAACCATGATCAGAATAGTCGGGTGTTTTTCTTTTGTAAACTGCCATTGGCGTAAGCAAGGAAGAAGATAAGCGAGTGTTTTTCCCGTTCCTGTTTGTGCAATACCAATCACATCCTTTCCTGACATTACAACAGAAAAAACTTGCTGTTGTATTGCAGTAGGATACACAAACTTCATGTCCTCCAATGCATTGAATAGAGGCTTATTAATATTTAAGTCCGAAAAAGTAATTGGCTCGCTCATGATGGCGCAAAGGTAATGCTTCGAAAATTAATGTTTTGAAAGCTGTTGCCTCTTCATATTTCTGGTGTGTCCTTCGCATTCGCGCATGAATACTTGCATTCGCTTTTCACCGCCCACCATCCACACAGTATCGTCCAATTCGAATATGACATTAGATTCAGGATTCAAGATGCGTTCGCCTTTTCTTTCTATTCCTACTACCAAACCTTTGGTGCGCTCACGAATGGAGCTCTCGCGAATACTTTTTCCTAGGATAGAAGAAAAATTAGTGATTGTAAAATGGTGAAGTGAAACCTCTACTGAATCAGAGAAGCCATCCAGTGCGCGCTTGCTCTCTTCAAGAAATTCCTTAAAGCTCTTCAGTTGATCATCGGTGCCGATTACCGAAAGCACATCATTAGGATATAGTTTTTCTGATCGACCAGGTACATTGATTACAATATCCCCGCGACGAATGACAGCGATATTGATCCCGAAGTTTTCTCTGAGCTTCGACTCCATTAATGATTGTCCCACATAAGGGTGATAAGGTTTTAACTGAAAAGTAGCAATGTGTGAATCCCATGGAGCTAAAGGAGAAGCATTAATCATCGCTTGAACTTCTCTATCATTCAAATTGGATAAAAATCGCAATTCAATTTTTCCATAAAACTCTCTGATCTTTTTTCTTAATAAAAACAGAATGGTCACAGTAGCAATTACCCCAATTACAGCAATGAATGGAGAAAATAATTGATCAAACAAAAATCCGATATAGAACACTGCCAATACCACGCGTGAAAGCAACATCACCACCAAGGGGCCGCGCTGCAATGGTTTCAGCCAAATATTAGCATAAGCGTCTTTGTGTGTTCTGCGAAATGCTAATGCCCATAAAAATGGTGAAAGAATAATCAACGTAACAATTGCTGTCAAAGGTTTATTCCAAGTATTGAACGGAATCATCCAAGACACATACTTCGTCCCTAAGAGAATGACTGTTAAAATTATTACAGAAAAAACAGTGACATTGAGGATGTAAAAACGAATCAGTACTTTCCAATCACTTGCCTCATTAATCTTTTGCGCCCCCATGGAATAGCGATCAATTCCAGTGATCCATTTGCTGGGCAACTTCCGATTGAGAAATTCATACATCGGATTAGACAGCTTAATCATATACGGCGTGGTGAAAGTAGTGAGCACTGAAACTGCTACTGCAACAGGATAAAGGAAGTCGCTCGTGACGTCTAGCGTCAAACCTAATGTTGCAATAATGAAAGAGAATTCTCCGATTTGCGAGAGGCTCATACCTGTTTGCACTGCCACTTTCAAAGGCTGCCCAGTAATTAATGATCCAATCATTACAAACGTTGGTTTTCCAATGAGCAAAACAAGCGTGGCTAATCCAATAGGTAAAGCATGTTCGATAAGCATACTCGGATCAATCAGCATACCCACAGACACAAAGAAAATCGCTCCAAA
>JAIXWP010000021.1 GCA_027491215.1 Flavobacteriales bacterium
CGTAATTTTTCGATTTCAGCAAGGGCCATTGAAAACATCACCCCTTCATTCATACTTGCAGTTACATCTTCCATGCTCACTACAAACGTGGCAGTAAGGCCTTGACAAGCGAGCTCTTCTTTTCTGCTCTTTGCCCAAAAACCATCGGTCAGATAATCATGTTCCAATGAAGAATGAAATTGGATGTAATCATAACCGCAATGGTGATTGGTAAACATGAGTCCTTCGTTAGAAACCATCTCTCCTGTGCATCCGCCGCCGAATAGCACTACGGCATCTTTCAAACTCGATTTATTCAAAGAATAAAGTTCTTCTTTCGACAACTTCAATCCCATACCTGCCATTTCATCGTGCACAGATCCAAGCACTGAAGGAATCCACATTCCTTCGTGGGCCAAAGCTTGCGCACCTAAAACAACTATGATGCACAATGTGCTTAGCCATTTACTCACTTTCATTTTCATCTGGTTTATATATGTAGAAATAATAATATCCTAGTCCAATAAATAACATCCCCAACGAAGCGGGGATCATAAAGAAATAGAACGGCTTTCGCTGATCTATGGGTAGTTCTTCTTGGTGAAAGTACTTCCAAATTGGAATTACTACCATGGAGGCACATACAATTAGAAAAACGATGTTGTAAAAGTTATCAAAGATGCGAAGCATCTTGAATGATAGAGAATTCTTGAACTCCTCTTCCGCTTGTCGCTCGGCATGTTTCTTCATCCGGATACGCGCAAGCATCTCTTCGCGCTGCGCCCATCGTTGATACTCCTCTTGTCTCCTTCGGAGTTCGTCTACAGAAGGTTGACGAACTACTGGTCTATCAATGTATGCCGCGTGGCGACGACGACGTGCGGGGTCGACCAAATAATCATAGGCTTCAGTGACCTCGATAAACTTTGCCTCATCACTTTCGGTAGTACCAGCATCGGGATGGTATTTTTTCACCAATCTCCTATAAGCCGATCTAACATCCGCGTCAGTGGCGGATGATGTTAGACCGAGTATGGCGAAATAATTTCTCACTCAACAAAAAAAAGCAATTTTAACTATAAACATTATACCGTATGTTGAATTTTTATTGTGTAAACTCGCTCCGAATTTTACAAGAATATGATTATCGACCTTAGAAGCGACACGTTTACGAAGCCGACATCGGCCATGAAGGAATTCATGTTTAATGCCGAAGTGGGTGACGACGTCTTTAACGAAGACCCAACGGTAAACGCTCTGCAAGACTACTGCGCCGAGCTTTTCGGAATGGAGGCTGGTCTTTATTGCAGCAGCGGAACCCAAACAAATCAAATAGCCATTGGTGTTCACACCAAGCCTGGCGACGAAGTGATCTGCTCTAATCTTGCGCACATATATATTTATGAAGGCGGAGGCATCGCCCTCAATTCTGGTTGTTCGATGGCCTTGTTAGAAGGCGACCACGGTCGCATTACTGCGGATGCCATCAGAAATGCAATCAACCCTGATGATATACACCGCCCAATATCAAGTCTTGTATGCATTGAAGACACTGTCAATAAAGGCGGCGGCGCATGCTATGATCTTGAGGAAATCAAAAAAATTAGTGCACTCTGCAAAGAAAAAGGTCTAGCCTTTCACTGCGATGGAGCGAGAATATTCAATGCACTCGTGGCTAAAAACATTTCCCCCAAAGAGTACGGACAATACTTCGACTCGATCAGCATATGTCTGAGCAAAGGACTCGGTGCGCCAGTTGGAAGTATTTTGATAGGTAGAAGAGATTTTATCAAAAAAGCGATTCGCAGAAGAAAGTCAATGGGCGGTGGAATGCGCCAAGCAGGTATCATCGCGGCGGCAGGACTTTTTGCTTTGAAGAACAATGTAGAACGCTTGAAAATTGATCATGAAAAAGCACAAGTCATAGCAGACAAATTGGTGCAGCTTTCTTGGGTAAAATCAGTGATGCCGGTGGAAACAAACATCGTCATCTTCACCGTTGCCGATGGATTGACTTCTGATGAAATGGTGCAAAAGCTTGCAAAGCAAGACATCAAATGCTTCACTTTCGGTCCGGATAAAATAAGAATGGTCACCCATCTTGATTTGACGGATGACCATTACAATGAATTATTGAAAAGACTTTCTAGTGTGCAATAACTAAAGGCAAAGTCGCAGAGCGATTACCGTTATTGACATTCACGATATACTGACCATCGGCAAGATTCAAGTCCATTTGAAGAAGGCCGGTGGTTTTTGTATTTTTTACAAAAACTACTTGTCCAAGCATGTCATAGATGGTAATCTGTCCATCCAAAAGACTTGACGGTAATACTAGCGTGAAGTTACCAGTGTTTGGTTGCGGGTATATTTGAAGCAATGCCTCTGCCCCATTTTCCTCGACACCAACGCATCCATCTACGGTAAACTCAAATGTATCTACATCAGAACAGCCGTCGCTGGTAAATACAGTTGCATAAATTGAATGTGTACCAATCCCCCATTCAGTAGCGTCAAGAAGGATACTCGCTCCAGTGCTACCATCAAACCATTCGTATTCAAAATTGCTTGCAGGTGTAAATGTGTAAAGTTCGTTTGAGCAAATAGTGATAGGACCGCCCAACTCCGCTATGAAATTATTTGAAGGCTGTAAATTGTAGTTTACAGTGTACTCACATCCATTTTCATCACCAACAGTGAGCAAATAATTTCCTGCATCGAGTCCAGGCGCAATACTACTTTCACTGATATAATTATTTGGTCCCACCCAAACGTAATTGTAAGGAGGTGTAGCTCCGCTTGCAACAGCCGTGAGTTGACCATTACCGCTTTGATTGCAGAAAGGTTGTTCTGGAGTTACGAATACACTCCAAAAATCGGGTTCGTTGATTTCTACTTCAGTGCTTAATACAACACCGCACGTAGTGGTCATATTGAGCGTATAGGTACCTACTGGCACTTCAAAAACAGAGAGCGTATTGCCTGTAAAACCATTACTGCTGGTCCATGAGATATCCCCTACAATACCATCGCCGACTACGTAAGCAAAGATGGATCCTGTGCCTATCTCCCCTTTGTTGACAGGGCATGCCACATTATTAGGAATTGCCTCGAGGGTTACATCCCCTTCGTAAGAATTTACAATGAGTTGAGCCGTGCCTGTTGAGCCATTCCATCCATCGACTTGCACGTAATAGATATCTCCTGGAATCAAGCAACCACTATACATCAGTGATGAATAGCCATTGGAAGTTCCGCATCCACCAAACATATCATCATTAGCAGTGATGAGTTCAAATGTGCTAAAATCAGCGCAGTCCGAAGCGTGCCACAAGGCCATTTGTGTATCAAAGCCTTCAAGAGCGCCACAAGTAGTGATCTCATAGTTAACACCTTCCTGTGCAACGAAGTAAGCCCATACACTATTTGAAGAAGTAGATTCACACCAAAAACCATATATAGCGCAGTTTGCATTGGTTGGAGCGATTTCACCATAAGCTGCAATTGCATTGGTATTAGTGAGTTCAACACCCGCCGTATTTGGAATAACTTCCGCCGCACCGCATGGTTGGTCATAGATTGGAATATTCGTAACACCAGCTTGGAAAGTCCAAGTATTGCCTTCTCCGCCGCCATAATAAACGTGTGTCAATTGTCCATTTTCAAAAACCTCAATAATCAATCCGCCGTCTCCATAGCTATCCACGAAGATCAAATCATAGTAAGACTGAAAGTCTAGACAAAATGGACCTTCCGTGAAGGTTGAATTGTTATCATAGCCATTAGGGCTGTTGTCGGCCTCGGTGCCATCACAACCTACATTGAGATTTGCTCCTTCTGCAATCACATCATTGCCACACGTAGCACCTGACGGAACGAGCTGCCAGTAATTTTCGTAGGCCCAAGCATCAGTGTGCATTACGAATGTGACTTCTACTTGGTCACCCGAGCATTGGCTGTAGGCGAGTTGACTTATTGTAAACAGTACAAAAAGGACTAAAATTCTTTTCATTTTGGTTAAGGTTGTGTAGCCACAAATATAATCGACTGATAGGGTGCCGTTGATAAATCTTGCCTTGAAGTTTGACTCATCCGTGGATACTCACCACCTTTGCACAAAATTGATAGAATGCGAATAGCAGCGGGTAGAATTCAAGAATTGCCAGTATTTGACACAAACGAGCGTAGTTATATGCTTGGTGATGAGAACTTTTCAGTCTTATTACCAAAGCGAGATGTACGCGGAAAGCTTGAGGACGGCGCGTTGGTAACAGTATTTACATTTTATAATGAGATGCGTGAATTAGAGGCTACAACGCAACTTCCAGAAATAGAAGTGGGCGGAGTTGGTTCTTTCACCATCGTTACTATCAATGATTTGGGAGCCTTTATCAATATAGGTACCCGTCGTGACATGCTCATCCCTCGCCGCGAAATGCGCGAAGGTCTTGAGGAAGGAAGAAAAGTACTCATCACCTTACAAGATGATGCTCGCAATAAAAGACTCTATGCTTCTACTCGAGTATCAGCACATTTCAAAAATGTGTACATCGACTTAAAGCGCGGTGATGAAGTGGATTTGATCGTTGCTGAGAAAATCGAAATCGGTCGCCGCGTTATCATTAATGGAAAATTTGCAGGAGTCATGTTCCGTCAGGAAATGCTCCGCACACTTCGCGATGGAGATAAAATCAAAGGCTATGTGCGTAAAATTGAAGGTTCGGAAATCACAGTAAGTATGTCTAAAGAAGGCGAAGCCCTTCTAGAAGACGCGACTTCAAGATTGATGGAATTCTTGAACAACAACAACGGTTACATCCGCTTAACCGACGATAGTGATCCAGAAGAAATCAAACTTCGATTGAGAATGTCTAAGAAGACCTTCAAGAAAGCCGTTGGGATATTGTACAAAGAACAAAAAGTACTCTTGACAAAATTTGGAGTGAAACTCAATCGTAAAGATTAATTCTGTATTCTTACTTCCAAATAACTAAGCCCAAGATTCTCGATATATGAGCGCTGAGCAGATTTTCAGTTGGATACATAACTTCCTTGTTTTCGACCCGAAAAATCCTTTCATCTTTACCTCTGGACTATTCTGGATTTTCTTTGCTCTTGTATTAGTCGTAGATAGTTTTATCTACAAGAAACGACTCGTTAGACATGCCTTCCTCTTTTTGGTGAGCATGTTTTTTTATTACAAAACGACCGACCTATTCTTTCTGCTGCTGCTCTTCACAGCAGTGTGGGATTACTCCATCGGCGGCATCATACATAGAGCAAAGTCAGAAGGTGCGCGCAAAGCTTGGCTGACGGCGAGTATCATCATGAATCTCTCTATTCTTTGTTACTTCAAATACGCTTACTTTTTTACAGATGCTTATAATTCCATTGTAGGAACCAACATTCAAGCATTTGATATCGCAGCACATTGGAGCAATAGTTTTTTCGGAACGCATTTTTCCATCGATAAAATTATTCTTCCTGTAG
Organism: Flavobacteriales bacterium; assembly: GCA_027491215.1. Taxonomy (GTDB): domain Bacteria; phylum Bacteroidota; class Bacteroidia; order Flavobacteriales_D; family Sanyastnellaceae; genus JAIXWP01. The sequence goes on from JAIXWP010000021.1 coordinate 5,470, forward strand.
GTATCTCATTTTTCACATTTCAAAGTATCAGCTATACCGTTGAGATTTATAGAAGACAACTCGAACCAGTAAAGCACTTCACAGACTTTGCATTCTTCGTAAGTTTCTTCCCACAGCTTGTCGCAGGACCTATCGTCAGATCTACAGATTTTATTCCTCAGCTTTATAAAGAATACAAGCTCACTAAGGCAGAGTTTGGACTTGCTGTGTTTTGGATATTGAATGGTTTGGTAAAAAAGCTTTTTCTATCCGATTACATCGCTGTCAATTTCATAGATCGCATTTTTTCCAAACCAGATTCATACACTGGCTTCGAAAATTTGATGGCCATCTATGGCTATAGTTTGCAGGTGTATGCTGATTTCAGTGGGTACACCGACATGGCCATTGGTATTGCTTTGCTTATGGGCTTTTATCTCACGAAGAATTTTGACTCTCCTTACAAGGCGACCAACGTCGGAGAATTTTGGCGCCGTTGGCATATGTCATTGAGTAATTGGCTGCGCGATTATCTCTACATTCCTCTTGGTGGTAATCAGAAAGGAAGCGTTGGCTCTTTCATCATCTTAGGAATATTCGTTTCGATGATTGCTTTGCTGGCGCAAAGCATGTTGGTACTTGCAATTGGTAGTGGATTCATTATTACCCTGAGCTTGCTCGGATATTTTATCAAATCATTTGGGAAATGGCTCACCACCAATCTCAACTTGATGATCACCATGCTCATCGGAGGATTGTGGCATGGCGCTAGTTGGAACTTCATCATCTGGGGAGGCTTGAATGGACTGGGCTTGGTGTTTTATAAGCTCTGGAAAAAGATTTCTCCGTGGGAAAATAAATCGAAGTGGTACTTCAGAGCTTGGGCAATCTTCCTCACCTTCTCTTTCATTTCTTTCACTCGCGTTTGGTTCAGAGCTGGGTCAAATAATAGTTGGAGCGAGATGGAAGAAAAGCATGACATTGCTTCAGAATTCTTATCTGCGACGACCATGCTTGATCGTATTTTCAATCACATGGATCTCTCTATTGCTCCGCAAGTCATCATGGGTTATTGGAAAATCTTCGCCGTGATTCTCTTCGGAATGGTTATTCACTGGTTGCCTAGTTCTTTCAAAGAGAGCTATCGTGAAAAATTTGCAAACCTTCCCACAGCCGCGATTGTGGCCATATGTGTGTTGACTGTTGTATTCTGTTATCAGATTATCTCTGCAGATTTACAACCGTTTATCTACTTCCAATTCTAAGAAAAAAAAAATTAGTTGCTTCTTTTGAAATCAAACGTCACACGCGTGGTGCTGTTGTTTCTTGGCCCTTCGATATAAGCTTGAAGCATTGAATCGTTTTGCAAACGATAGACAATTTTTTGTGGGAAATCGTGCTCCGGATTTGAAAACTCGATGACATCCTTTGACTGCGCACTCATTCGGAATGGTATAATATCGCCTTTATTTTGATTCGATACTTGTGCAGAATAAACGGGAGTATTTCCTTCAAACTTGATGGATAGGAACTCGATATAACTTGTATCAGCCCCTTCCATAACGAATCCTTTGCCTCTCAAATCCTTTCCTTGATCTACTGTCCACTCTTCTATTTGTTGAGTGCGCGTATCGGTCGATTCCCAACGACCTACCAATCTTCCTAAGTCAAATACTTTAGACTCCTCTACTTTCGAACGCTGTTGGCATTGAGAAAATAAGGTCGTAATTAGTATAGCTGATATATATAGTCGCTTGGTCATTCATTGCGAATATAACAAAAATCACAGCCATCCCAAGATTAGCGCTACTGCGAAGATGATCAAGGTCCATTGAATAAAGCGATTAATCCAATCCAACTCCTTCTTTTGCATCCACTTGTTACCTAAATAAGCGCCAGTAAATGCGGCTGCCGTTGCAATTAGAATTAGCGACTTATCGAGAGATCCAACGGCACTAAAAGCAAACGTGCTATATACAATGATGCGCGCGGTGTCCACCATGCAAGCTACTACCACACGTGTGCCCATGAATGCTTCCTTTGTCAACCCTGCCTTCATTAAGAATGCGCTGCGTAAGGCGCCTTGGTGGCCACTTAATCCTCCAAAAAAACCGGACACGACTCCACCAATAGGCATCCACTTTTTATCCATCTTCAAAGCTTTAAATGAAGCATTGGTTTCGAGAATCGCAAAGCCTGCGACAATCAAACCAATCAAGACTTTGATCGAGGTGATTTCAAATGTTTTATTAAAAAGAATATATGACTTCAATACCTGATCTGAAGGAATCACCTTCAGCATCCAGCTGCCCAACAGGGCGCCCACGATCGACAGAGCTCCGAAATATTTCACAATCGACCAATCTGCATATTTCCCTACTAAATAAAGTTTGAAAATATTATTGAGCATGTGAACGATTGCAGTGGCAGTGATGGCGAGTTCTGGAGGGAAGAACAACATGAATGCTGGCAGCAATAATGTGCCTAGTCCGAAGCCTGAAAAAAAGCTCAAAAACGAACCAGCCAATGCGAAAATGATAACGATGAGTATATCTAAATTCATGACACAAAGAAAATCAAATGATTTGAGCGTCGGATTATTTTTCCGTTATTTGAATTGAAATATGAGCGACTCCAAGAAAAAGGCTTCCGACCGAGCCATAGCAGGATTGAAGAAGAAGGCCACACCGATGGCCGCAAGTGCCTACTTGGAGGGCATTTTAAAAGGTGACGTCAACCTACTTTCACAAGCCATTACTCTTATCGAAAGCGCTGTTCCAGCGCATCGAAAAATTGCCGAAGAAATAATCAATGGATGTTTGCCTCACACCGGAAACGCTATTCGTATTGGTATTACAGGAGTTCCTGGCGTCGGTAAAAGCACATTCATCGAATCGTTTGGCAGCTATTTAATTTCAAATTTTGGGAAAAAATTGGCGGTGTTAGCCATCGACCCTTCGAGTCCGATTAGCAAGGGTAGTATACTTGGCGACAAAACAAGAATGGAAGAGTTGTCGATGAATAAGTCAGCCTTTATTCGCCCGAGCCCTTCAGCTGACACCCTTGGTGGTGTAGCACAAAAAACAAGAGAGAGTTTATTGCTTTGTGAAGCCGCGGGCTTTGATATAATATTAATCGAAACCGTGGGTGTGGGACAAAGCGAAACTGCCGTGCATCAAATGACAGACTTCTTCTTGCTACTTATGTTAGCGGGGGCGGGAGATCAATTGCAAGGTATCAAACGCGGCATTATGGAAATGTGCGATGCACTAGTGATTACTAAGGCTGACGGCGAAAACAAGAATGCAGCAAATAGAGCGAAGGCTGAGTACCTCAGCGCCCTTCATTTTTACCCACCAAAAGAATCGGGTTGGATACCCAAAGTAGATGCGTGCAGCGCTTTGACAAAAGAAGGCATGGATCGCGTTTGGGATATTATTTCTCAACATCATCAATGGCTTTCTGAAAGAGGACTCCTTCAATCGATTCGGAATTCTCAAGATCTCTCTTGGATGAAAGAAACATTGACGGATAAGGTACTTCAAGATTATTTTCAATCACCTGAAGTCATTGCGGAAATAAAAAAAATGGAAGCAGAAATTTCTGCAAAGAAAATCACACCATTTCAAGCAGCCGAACGTTTGTTCGGCTTGAAGAAAAATTAGCGCACATCTCCATCTAAATACAAATCGATCATTCCAATCAAGAATCGAGCGATAAATGCGCAAATGAAGAATGCCGAAGCGACAATGCGAATAGTCTTTTGACGTCCTTGGAGTACATCAAATTTGCTAATAGTATCTACGAAAATAGAAGCGATGGCCAAGAATTCCAAAAAGGTCAATAGCCCCCAGTGTTCTTTTACACTCAAATAAAAACTCGCGAAAACCCTTGGCACATCTGCGATAAAGAACTTCGAAGACCAATAAAGAATATTATAAACTGTTAGGATAGCCATCACAGTAATCGTGATGGGACTTTTCGAATTCTCTTTCTGATTCATGCTGCGAAGATAAGTCGTATCTTAAATATAATCAGGACAGACTTTGCGAACAGGGGCAATTTTTGGTGAGGGAGGAATGATGTAAATCACACCAAATTCGAGCCCTCCTCTATTGTTACTTGCAGGTTCCAAATCGCTCAAGTTGATATCGTAGCTCACGCCAACGTCCCATTGATGATATCGTATTCCTGCCAACAAGTATCCAGCATCCTTTGTTCGGGCAAACGCTCCTGCATACAGCGCCTCGTAAGCCCATGAGTTCGGCTGGATAGTATAATGAACGCGCCCGCCTAGATCAAACTCTCGAAACTTCCCTTGATTCATAAACAGTCCCATAGGCTCGATAGTCCACTGTTCATCAATCTTATATTGATAGCTTCCATGCAATACCCATCGTGGATCGAGGCGAACAAACGCCTCATCAAAGAAACTTTGTTTCGGCGCAGACAAGTTGAAGAGTGATGTTCCCAAAGTCCAAGACTTTTGATCATCCACTACTCTTCTGTAATGCCCTCCTATGTGTAGATTCATATATGCTCGGCTATCACGCGAATAAGACTCTCCCGAACTTAGCGACGGATCGTAAAATAGCCCGTTCCATTGATTATCATAATTCAATGCGCTATAATCAATGCTCATCAAAGTCAGTCCTAACATCAAACCTACAGTCAACTGATCTTGCGGTCTATTGGGTAAGACTAATGCCTTTGATACCGCTCCATTTATCATCGTAGTGGTCAACTGTGAATCACCTGCCTTGTCCGTAAAGATGGATAGTCCTGCATTGACATCTTGCTTTGTTAGATGTGGTTTGTCCACCGCAATTCCCCATGTAGAATAAGGCACTGTAACACTTCTCCATTGGGTTCGTTGATTTCCCACAAATCTCCAATCTCCGTCAAACTGTCCAGTTAGCGCTGGATTCAATGAAAACGGACTTTGATAAAACTGGGAGAAATGGATGTCTTGCGCACAAGATAAAATCGTGCAGGAAATGAAAAGGATGATATGTAAAAAACGCATCCTCATCGAATCACTGTAATATTTCCTTTTTCAAAATAAGTAGCCCCTCCTTCGCATGTAGCTTCGAGGTAGTAAACGAACACTGCGGGATCTACAAGCTTATCTCTGAAGTAGCCATCCCATCCTATGTACTGCGAATTCGTTTCAAAAACTTTTTCTCCCCATCGATCATAGATAACAAAATTGATCTTGGTCACATTCAGTGCTCGAACAAAAAGCTTTTCGTTGCGGCTATCACTGTTGGGGGTAAATGCATTTGGCACATAGATGCTCGGAGGTCCGCAAACAAAATCAAGCACTGTAATTCTCAAGCTATCCGTAGCGGAGCACTCGCCATCAGAAATAGTCACATAGTAAGTAGTGCTTTCAGTTGGCGTCGCTATTGGGTTTGGAATATTTGAATCACTCACAAACTCCACAGGTCCCCAAGAGTAAGTGTAACCACTTGGCTCTACATTTAATTGCACGGTTTGTCCAACGACAATTGTAGTAGGACTTCCAGTAGCATTAATACTCATGCTTTGCAGCTCGCTCACATCAACGGTTACATCGTCTGTTGCAGTGCATCCCTCAGGCGTATTTGACACCACCGTAAAAGTGGTTGTTTCATTCACAACAACTTCAACCTGCGAAGTATTCTGTCCTGAAATAATCAAGTCTTCTGGCGACCAATTATATGTAAAGCTGTTGTTGGGATTAACGATAGCTAACTCAACAGTATCTCCGACACATGCTGTGAAATCACCTTCGATCTCTGTTTGAAACGAAACGATATTAATTTCCATTTCATCAGAAGCCTCACATCCGTTCACATCAGCAGTAACATATACTGTAGTCGGTTGGAGAATATTAGGGTTGAAAACCAACTCTCCCACACCTTCGAGGACAGGAATAGTAGGGTTAGGACTAAGGCTCCAAGTAATGGTGGCATTGACATCAGAAACCGATGCATTAATGACTTGGATTCCTCCATCACATAGGACTAGATCATCAGGTAACGTGATAGATATATCCGACACGATGACATCTTGAAATACAGTATCTACGCATGCTCCATGCTGAATCAACAAAGTATAACTTGTAGATTCACCAGGACTAAAAATTGGATTCGGATCATTTGCATCGCTGAGATAAAGAGAAGGTGTCCACTGATAAGTATCTCCAGGAATAACATTATCTGGGCCTATTTCCACAAACTCATCATTGCAAGAAACAACATCTTCTAATGTGGTGGTTGATGGTTCAATGATCTCTATCGTCTTACGAATGGTGTCTTGTAAATTACAGGTTTGGGGATTGAGCACTACTAGCTCTATCTCATAAGTTCCCGGAGAAGAAAAAGTATATGTTGGTTGAAAAAGCGACGATGAAAACAATCCACCAAAGTCCCATTCAAATGATTGTCCGAGTTGACTATTATTAATCACCGTAATTGGTTGATTGACGCAAGCTGCAGGTGGCACTTGAAAATCAGCAATGGTAAGAGGTAATTCAAAATTGAATTTGAAAACACCATTATTACAATTGAAAGAATTGTTGGTCGCGCTCACCACTCCACCCATTGGGAAGATTGGGAAATCATCATTACTGCCGCAGCCCGCACAAACACTTTGATAGATAATACCTCGTCGATCAAATCTACTTGTTCCGCCATCCACGTGTTCTTGGCTCGTGAGTCCACCAAAGAAAGAGGCGTACACTAAATCACTTGCATCGCTTTCAATAACTAACAAATAGAAATCACCTCCATTGGTAGATGACTGATAGGCATCAGATGTAGTGGTCATACCCGTAGTCGTATCGGTATTCGTATTGGTGCTTGTATTGGTGGTTCCGCCCCAACCGCTGAGATAAATTTTATCACAAACATCTACTGTAAATGCCGCAGGAGAAAGATTGCATTTGTCTTCGCCCGTTCCGAAAACAGTAGACCAAATCAATTGACTTAGATCTCCATTCATTTTTGTAACAAGCATGCCACTGTTGGGCTCGCTCCATCCTGCGTTGATTACAAAAGTGCTTCCATTGGCAAGCGTTTGCCCATAGACCACCACATTATTTTCAGAATCAACTTCTACAAAATACAATTGATCATATTCATTTGCTCCGAGGAATGTTGCGTCCAACAATGAACTACCTGCTTCATTCCATTTTGCGATAAATCCATCTGCACTTCCGCCTTGGTAGCTCGACTGATAAGCCCCTGCAGGCATGTTGTATGTAATGCTGGTGGTACCTCCACAGAGATAAACTTCATTATCATCATTTACAGAAACACTATTTCCAGATTCAAATCCAGGACCACCGAAGAAGCTACTCCAAATGATGTCAGAAAGATCAGGTTGAAGTTTTATAACACACGCATCTAGATTTCCTCCAAGAATATTTTGAGCGCCATTCACAATAGGGAAATTAGTGCTGTAGGTACTGCTTGCAATTAAGATATTACCGTCATTATCGAGGTCTACTTCTCCGCGAAATTCGTCGGCGTAGTTAAACTTCAAAGCAGCCGCAGTATTCACACCATCATTCGCAGATCCTCCGATAAATGTAGAGGCTTCAAGATCGCTTCCGTCTTGAGATAGAATCGTTACCACGATATCACTACCATTGACATAATCAGTCCCTACTCCTTGCGGAGCAAAAGCGGCACCGCCGCTGAATACAGTATCAAACGCTCCAGTAGTGGTGGGATAGCTTGGGCTACTTGTGGTTCCGTAAACAACCACTTCGTCATTTGAATTGCAGATCAAACTGTGTGGCAATTCATCGTTTGGTCCACCAATAAAGGTACTCCAATGCATAAAAGATCCAGACTCATCGTACTTCGAAATGGCCATATCAGTTCCGGGAAGTCCACCGCCATCACCGCCCGCCCAAGTAACTTGATAAGCACCCACCGTGGTTGGGTAGCCTTGACCAAAAGCGCTGCTACCGCTGAATAGATTCCCCTCGCTATCGTAGGTGGCGGTATAGCCAAAATTATCCGCAAAGCTTCCGCTATATGTACTAAACACAAGCACAGGATCAATGATGAGTGTATGTTGCTTGTCGTAACCTTTCGGGAATTTGAATTGCACCACACCATTGCTTAAACGGAACTCGCAAGGCACTAATACCTTCGATCCTTCGATGAATTGATAAGCGATGGGAGCTTGCTCGTAATAAGTAAAAACAGAACTACTAATCTTTAACCTTCCATCTTCTATAATTGGTCCTTCTACCCCCTCATACTTCCATTGAATAATCGAAGGGTCCGCTCCTGGAAATACGATCCAATCATATTTCAATGAAAAATCTTCTACATAATAGTGCAGGTTAATACCATTATACAAAGCCTGATAATTGACATCGCTGTATGCGCGACATCGCCCAGCCCATTGCTCTTTATTATTTCCAAGAAAAAAATTATAATACGCTTTCTGAATCCCCGCGGCCGTATGCCTAACAGACTCATTGGTATTTAAAAATTGTTGCTGAAACACATGACCTGAAAAACGCTTTTCACCGGGTACAGGAACTTTACCTCCGTTGTGAATCGCAGCGATCGGACTTAGATCGTAAAAGTGAAATGTGAATTTATTTTTTTCAAGAAAAATCTTACCATGCTCCACGTCTGTAGCGTAGCGCACACTCTGGGGCCATTGACCTTTATTTTCTACAATATCAAAATAGCTATCTACCTGCGTGAAAGCAGACGATGTAAATACCATTAAGAATATCAGAGCGCTAAAGGTTTTACGCATTTGGAATGTGGTTATTCTATAGACGACTTGCGTTGCCCTCAAGTTGTACGTTTGAATCTACCTTTTTTCTAAAAATGTAATAAGCCAATCCAATCAATACAAGATTTGCAAAGCCCATGAGGCCGCCTTCATCAAATATAAGCATCCATTGCCTTCCTACAATATCTGGGGAATTGACCACTAGCGGAACAAAAAGAATTACCAAGAGTGCGATTTGCCAGCGCGCCTTTGACAGATTAGAGTTTTGTAGTTGAATAAATACGTAAATTAAAATGGGCCATGTCCACATGAAATGCTCCGTATCGGTATGAATCAAATTTGGCATCAATGCGATGAGCATAAAAAACTCGATGAAAAACGTTTGACGCTTTTCTGGATTGGTCTTATTCTTTTGGAAAATAATATAAAACAGCCCGAAGACTACAATCAAAATACCCAGTACAAGCGGCTTTCCAGACTCAAATCCGATTGGATGAAGTATCCACATATTGTAAATGCCATAAATGGTATTAGGACTACTAGCAATATCAAAACCGGGATGGAGATAAACGTCGGTCCATTGTTGAAGTAGCATCCAACCTGTAGATGGTCCATAAAGAAGTACAGGAATAAAAAGTCCAACAACGACAGTTGCTAGCGAGATAAGGACATACTTAAAACGAGATTTAAGAATTCCCCAAATGAGTATGAGCGCATATGCTGGCTGAAACAATAAAATAACACCCGTAATTATTCCTGCCTTGCTATCCTTCTGCTGAAATAGTTTTATGAAGACTGCAAAAAACATCATATGAAAAAACACATTCAGGTTTCCTAAATGCAATTCCCGTTCTATATGATCGACTAGAAACAAATTCACTAAGACCAAAAGCCATCCTCTATTCTTTGCTTCTAGTCCAATATTTTTCTCTAACCAATAAACGATGTATAGGGAAAAGACAATGACAGAAGATAGAATTAAGAAATAATAGAGAGCACTTGAGACGCCTAGCGGCAATAGTGTGAATGGTGCGAATAAAATGATCGTGATAGGACTGTACCGATAGAAGCCTGCACCACCATCGAGCGATATCCCATAAATTTCTTTAGAGCTAAAAAGTCGTGAGGCAGCTTCGTAATACACCTCAAAATTGGACACCCCGCTTCTATGATGGAGTTTTTGAAGAATAAAATAACCCATGCAAAAAATACCTGCAAGTATGATATACTTGAGGGCTGCGCGCGAATCATTTATCCATTTAGCAAAAAGTCTCATCCGCTGCTAAAATAACAGAGGATGAGACTAGTATCTCTAATGATTTTAAACAGGAACTATTTTTCCTTCAACAAATCAGCGAATTTCTTCTTGAACTTGTCCATTTTCGGAGAAATCACGATTTGGCAATAAGGCTGCGTGCCATTCAAATTGTAATAGTCTTGATGGTAATCTTCCGCTGCGTAGAAAACATCAAACGGAGAAACTTCGGTCACGATTGGGCTTCCCCAATCTCCGCTGGCATCAGCTGCTGCCTTGGCTAGCTCTGCAGTAGTGCGTTGTGCTTCTGAATGATAAAAAATTGCTGAGCGATATTGCGTACCCACATCCGCACCTTGGCGATTCAATGTTGTTGGATCATGCGTTGCGAAAAACACCTCCACCAATTTTGCAAAGCTCACTTGGTTTGGATCGAAAGTCACTTGAATAACTTCCGCATGTCCTGTTGTTCCTTGGCAAACTTCCTTGTAAGAAGGATTTTTGATATTACCGCCACTGTAGCCACTCGCTACTTTTTTTACCCCTTTGATATCTTGGAAAATAGCTTCCACACACCAAAAGCATCCGGCCCCAAAGGTGGCCACCTCTAAACTGTCCATAGATGTTATTTTTTCGTCAGATGATGTTTTGCTAGGTTGTGCTGTGCTCATCTGTCCACAGCTTGAAAATGTAATGGCTAGCGCCGTAAGCAACAAGAGATGTTTCATTCTCTATAATTTAGAAGTTAAACTATTATTTCAACCTCTTGTTCGCTCTGCACTTGTAGGTTCTTTTCTAAACATTTGCTGAATCAAGTAAATGACCACAGCACTGATAAGTAAAACAATCAATGACTGAACACTTTTCCAAAAATATTTTTGGACGTAGCTCCAATCAATCACATCCCAAATCCCAAGCAGGGCGAGAAGTGTAATGGCAAGTACCATAATTGATAGTACTGCAGAGAAAACATTTCTTGAAGTTCCCATAATGTTTATTTATGGGATGAATATACGACGCAAGTAATCATCCCTGCCTTACTAGGGATGTCAAAAATTCTGTTAATACAAAGGATCTTAGAATCTAAAACGCATAAATCCGCCTGCCGCAGAAACGGTCGGTTGGTTTTGAGTGAAGAAAGTGATGATGTCGCGTGAAGCAACTCCGAATTCGTAGCCACCATCGCGGATGGTAAAAGTAACTCCCGCAGGAATCTTCGCATCATAGTTTCCGCCCATCAAATAGCCCATTGAGAAGTGTACCCAACGCACCGGTGTGAATTGCGCTCCAATCGAAATCGCTGCCTTTTCTAATGAACCAACTTCTTCATTTAAGGAATTGACTACATCGAATCCTCCCTGAAACTTCGTTCCCAACTTGACCCCCGCCCCAAAACGCATGACAGCTGGAAGGGCAGTCTCAATCGATTGTGCACCCGCCCATTTCACTAATCCTTGACCACCATTTAGTTGTTGGATTTGATCATAAAAATCAACGCTATTCAAACCAGCATTTGCGAAATTTAGAATATTGACATCGTTTAATGAGTATACATTTCCGTCCCATCTCATTTTACCAATATCGGTTACTGCTGCGCTTGCATAAAGTACATTTTTATATACTACTGTAGCGCCAAAGTCAAGACCAAAACCTTGACCAACAGGTGTTAAATTCCCCGCATCGCTCGAAAGTGCTGATGGATTATTTTGCACCAAATCCCCATAGTCAACATCAAAAATCGGCGACAATGAGCTGAACGCTTCAGCTTTTCCATCCGCTGCATCTAATTGCATATAGCCTTGTCCCATCAAATATTTAAACCCAACACCACCATAAATAGCCAAGTTATCAGTGCTGAATAATTTCTTTCCATAGGCAAAATTGAATTCACGAATCCAGCTAAAACGAAGGCTGGTTCCCTGCACCAGGTTAACTAATGATGTTGGATTATTTGTATTCAATCCTTCAATAATTAAAGCCAAACTATCTGGTGAAATATTTTGATACGCGTTGATAGTATCTCCTGTGCTTAGCACATATTGATTGAAGTAATCACTGGTGTATCCTAACCAAAGTAGATCTGAAACATCATCTCCTAGCTTTGAATAATAATCCACCTTATCCTTCATGCTAAATGCGAATGACCCTAACTTTTCTGTTTGAAAAGAATAGCCCGTTCCCATTACATCGATATCTGCTGAATTTCTTTCTTGTGAAAACTGAAGAGCATATTCTCGCTTTTCCGCTTGCGTTAGATTATTGAAGTTTCCTCCAAAAAGGTTCTTTCTCACTTCGTCTTTTGTCAGCATTCCTGAGAAAACAGAAACTCCAAATTCAGCAACACCAAGAGCCATGCGCTTTCCTTCATACTGCGATGCGATGTCAAGATTTGCGGGGTTGATTCCTATGGCTTGATAATCCGTAGCAAATGGCGTTGCAACACCATGTCCTGTTAATGTAAATGCTGATTGTTCTGTTTGTGAAAATGACACAGTGATTTGCACACACAAAAGCAGGGATAATAAATAGCGCATTTTAGTAAGGGTTTAGACAAAGGTAAAGAATTGAACAAGCCTATGGCAGTTGAAGAAGAAACTTCTTCATTTCTTCAAAATGAATATCAATATTTGATCGCACCACCTTAGTTCTTGGATGCCCGGCCTCGAGTTCATACTTCATCATGAACAATACATCTTTCGATAAATGTTCGTAAGCCTCAAGTCCTGGAATCAATCCCAGTTTATCAGAGATCTTCTTGACCGCTCCGAGCATCTTATAAAATGTACTAGCAGTAGGTCTGTTGAAACGAGGTAAGCTATAATAACCATCAATCACGAGTCCACCCATGACAGTATAAAACCCCTTGCCACGGCTATCTTCATTAATTAATATGCTTGGCACGCCCATACTGCTAGCATGAATATGTGCATGCACGCGGTACCCAATATGAATATCACATGACTGATAGGTTTCCACCATCATCTTCTCTGTTGCAGAAATATCCTCAAAAGAAATATTGTTTTGCTTCAACCAATTGACCATTTCCTCTTGCTTTGGTTGATTCAGATCGATTGTATGATGAAAATAAACAACAAATTTTGAAGAAGAGTATTCGTGCTTAATCGCCAACATCAAGCTGCGCATTTGGTCGCGCATACTGTCACTTTGAATAAATGAAACTCCTAACGAAAAAGCAATATTCTGAAAAGACTTTGAAGCCTTAATGGATTGCTTTATCTGATCAACCTCATATAATGCGGGGCAGCCGCTCATGACAAATGACTTGAAGCCTTTATGCAGCAAGGCGTTCAATGTATGATAATCTCGAACGCTGCTTTTATAACCCGAAGTCTCAATTCGCTTCAATAATTTTATCGACGATGCTGATAGTGGATATTGTGCCGTGTTGTGCCAATGTCCCGACTCTTCCTTGTAGCCTATGCCCATTGTGAGTATAGGCACTTTTATTTGATCTAAGTCATCTACCAATGGATAGACACCAGGATACATGTTTCCTTGCAAAGCCGGCCCTCCTGTGAGGATTAAGGCCTTTGACTCATTTATCAATTGTAAATCCTCGGTAGACAGCGGCTTCCATGGATCCAAAGCCACAACCTCACGATCAGGTCTAATCGCCTTAAAAAGTCTTAAGGCCTTGTATTTTATCAAATGATCGCCAGCGTTCTTCTTGCCGCCTGTCAAGACAACATATCTATCATGAGTCATATTCTAGTGCTAAGGTGCACCAAAGATACTTTCTTTATATAGAAAACGATTCTGTGAGCTCTCAAATGGTCGGTAGACATAATAAATTTCGCCATTCAAAATCTTCACCTTCTCAACATATCTGAAATAAAGCGACTTCTCATTTACCAATAGTCCATTTTCAAGATTCACTTCCAACACGCTTGGATTATCATCTACTGATACAATGGTATAGCACTTATCCATGCCTTTGTCATATACTACTTTTCTCTCCCACTTCACAGGAGGCTTAGTACGATGATAGGCGATTGGAGTCATCGACAGAATATTTCCATCCCGATCTAACTTCATGATCTGATTGTAGTGATGATTAAAAATGAGCCAATTGTCCTTTGCTTTTACCAATGGTGCGTAGAGCGGTCTGAAGTAGGGTGATAAATGAAACTGTCTCAAATAAGCAGCGTGAATTTCCTTGTCTATGCCTGTTTTTAACTCCATATTCATCGCATACACTCTTTCACGTGGGCATAAATACTTGAACTCACTTCGCATTAATTCATATCCTATCGGATCTTTTATCTCAGATATCAACTCTGATTGCTTGGTTTCCTTATCATAAATTCGATATTGAAACATCGGGAAAGTAGGATCATAAGAACTCAGCAATACCTTGCTGCCAGTAGTATCTAGCACTGGTCGAATATTGTCGTCAAATTCTATACTACTGTATTCTGTAAGAAAGAGTCCATTTGAGTTTTGAACGTGATAGTAATTATTTCGTCCAATTATGAATACTTCATTCAAAAAATCTTCATAAAAACCTTCTACACTTTCGGGAACAGGCACCGCAGAGATTTCCTTGCCTGTAGAATCAATGTGAATTACATAAGCATCGGAGAATAAAGTCTTGAGGCTTTCCCATTGCGTCTTCCAACGTTCTTCGACATCATAAACCAAAAGATACATGCCATTATCGACAAAAGAAAAATCAGCAACATTCCAACGCTCGCTAGCAAAGACGGTGTCGGGAACTGCAGGCTTGATGACCACTAATGGAAGTTGATTGGGCAAAGACCTCATTCTAATTTGAATGGGCTTGGTGAGCTTATTGGCTGAAATCAATGTATCTAATCGCTCATATCCGACTAGAGAAAACTGAAAACGTACCGCCTCTTTTCCATAATCTGAAAAGGTTAATTGCCACAAGCCCTCAGCGTTGCTGATATCGATATCTTTATTTCTATTGGAAGATACTACCACCATATCCAGTGGTTGTTGTGTTGCCACGTCCAATATCCGACCTCGGACATAAACTTGCCCAGCACTTGATAATTGAAGTGCTACAGCCAATAAGAGTAGTGCGTACTTCATAGCATTTTTCTTTAAGATGCTGAAAGATAAGAATCTCCACAAACCACAAATCAAAAAAAATCTAAATAATCACAAGTCAAAGCAAAAAAAAATCCCACTCAATTGAGTGGGATCCCTCTTTCTTTATAGAAAGATTATTTCTTTGGTTCAGCAGCACCATCCACTTCTACAAATGCCTTAATTGTAAGGATTGTTTGAAGAGGTTCGGTGTTAGCAGTCAATGTAACTGTCTTTTGCTGTTGATTGCTTTTTCCAGCACTGTTGAATTTCACTAAGATCTCACCCGTTCCACCTGGAGCGATTGGCTCTTTAGGATATGAAGGAACTGTACAACCGCATGAACCTTTCGCATTTTCAATTACCAATGGCTCGTTACCGGTGTTTGTGAATTTGAATTTGTGTTCAACTTCATCTCCTTGCTTCAACTTTCCGAAATCATGCTCTATTGCAGCAAATTGAATTGTTGTTTTTGCAAGTGCTTGAGAAGACAATCCTTCTGTAGATGCTACAGGACTCTTGCCTTTAGCTTGCTCTGCTGCTGCTGCTTCAGTTGCCTCGGTAGCAGAACGTGAAGTGATGTCTGTGTTGCTAGAACTGTACATCTTGAATGCAATTAATCCAAGAACACCAGCGATTACCACTAGTAATCCTATTTTAACTCCGTTGCTCATTTTGTCTTATTTTTTTTGGTTTTGTTTTTTTTATCTTTTTTCGAATCTTCACTTTGGTAGTGCAGATTCATTTTGTCAAAGGTGCCGTCTTTTAATGACTCCACCGCTTTTTTTAACGCTGGGTTAAGATCATTTATCACTTTGTAAAATGCTGCACCGTTATACAAATCTCTAGCAATTAAAGCTTTAGTCCTAATTTTAATCGCTCTTTCTGAGATTTTATATTGCTCCTCGTTAAAGGGAATCTCTTCTTTTTCAGCCATAGCAATCATATCCTTGATTTCTTGCTCTGAAAAATTGAATTCGGTTACAAATTTATCAACTGTTGGGTATTTTGCCAAGAGTTGATCACGATTCTTATCGGTATAGACCAAGGCCCACTCGTTATTTATACCTTTTCTGATCAATTCAGAGAAATAATCAGAACTCTCTGTGGTATCGAGAGGAACGAAGATATCAGGAAGAATACCCCCACCACCGTACACTACGCGTTTATTAATATTGGTATAGTACTTCAATGAGTCGGGCATTTGAATGCTATCCATTGTGAAATACTCTCCTTTCAAATAGCGCATTTCCTTATCTCTGAAATAGCTTTCCAATCCATCATCGTATGGCTTCTGAATACAGCGACCGCTAGGAGTATAATAGCGTTGAACAGTTAGTCTGATACTGCTGCCATCTCCAAAATTGAGCTGTCGTTGCACGAGTCCTTTACCGAATGAGCGACGACCTACAATGATTCCGCGATCCCAATCCTGGATAGCTCCCGATACGATCTCGCTCGCGCTTGCAGTAGATTCATCAATCAAAATTGCAATCTTCCCTTCTTCAAAA
This sequence comes from Flavobacteriales bacterium, assembly GCA_027491215.1. Lineage (GTDB taxonomy): Bacteria > Bacteroidota > Bacteroidia > Flavobacteriales_D > Sanyastnellaceae > JAIXWP01. The sequence continues at coordinate 22,039 of JAIXWP010000021.1, forward strand.
AGGCCCGTCACCGCAGGGTTTGCTTTATCATCCTTTCTCTCAAATGCTTTTCCTTCGGTGTAAACAAGCAGTTTATCCCCCGACAAGAACTCATCAGCCATTTCAACAGCTGTGTTCAAATAGCCTCCGCCATTACCTTGCAAATCGAGTACTAGACTTTTCATTCCCTGTGCCTTCAAATCAACCATGGCTTTACGAAGCTCTTCCATAGTCGTCTTAGCGAAACGTGCTACTTTGATGTATCCGATGCCTGGCTCTAAAATAAATGCAGCATCTACAGAGTAGATAGGAATATTATCTCTTGTGATATCATAAGCGATTAGCTCGTTCACGCCCTTGCGCTGAATCTCGACATTTACCTTAGTACCGCGTGGCCCTTTCAATCGAGATGCTACACCGGTATTCTTAATACCAATACCAGCAACCACTTCACTGTTGATCTTAATGATCTTGTCTCCAGCCCTAATACCCAACTTTTCAGAAGGTCCACCGCTGATAGGTTCTACAATGTAAATAGTATCTTTTAAAATATTAAATGAAACCCCAATTCCAGAAAAGGTGCCTTGAAGTGGTTCATTGGATTCGTCCATTTCTTCTGCTGTGAAATAAGAAGAGTGTGGATCTAGTTGCTCGAGCAATGCAACAATAGCCTTTTCTGTCAAAGCCGCTGCGTCTACAGAATCAACGTAGAGATGCTCTACATAGTTAAGCAATAGCGCAAACTTATCTGTGGTCGACTCGGGTTTCTTTACTTGTGCCGTTGCACTCGTGGCCAATCCTGCAAGAATCAGGATAGAGAAGATAATTTTCTGCATAAAAAATTTACTGGGTTTATGAGGATTTCAAATGTAGCAATCCTTTCACACATCAGGCCACAAAAAAAAGTTAAGGCGCCATTCGGCGCCTTACTTTTAGTCTTGTTGAGCAAACTCCTTAGAGAAGCGCTTTCTGTCGTTTTCGTTTCGATAAACTTTTCTCAAACGAATACTCTTTGGCGTTACTTCTACATATTCATCTGCTTGAATATATTCTAATGCTTCTTCCAAGCTAAACTTAATTGGAGGAGCCATTCTAGCTTTGTCATCTGAACCACTTGCACGCATGTTCGTCAACTGCTTGGTCTTTGTAACGTTTACCACCAAGTCATTATCTCTTGAGTGTTCTCCGATTACCTGACCTTCGTAAACTTCCTCCATTGCTTCAACGAAGAAACGTCCACGGTCTTGCAAGTTGCTAATAGAATATGCTACCGCTGTTCCATTTTCCATGCTGATAAGTGATCCATTATTACGACCTGGAATCTCACCTCTCATTGGCTGATACTCTTTAAAACGGTGTGACATAATCGCCTCACCTTGAGTTGCAGTCAACATGTAATTTCTCAAACCAATGATACCTCTTGATGGAATTTCGAATTCCAAAATTGTACGGTCTCCTTTTGGTTCCATATTTTTCATTTCACCTCTTCTACGTGTCACAGCTTCAATTGCTGTACCTGCCATATCAGATGGTAAATCGATTGTCAATTCTTCAATCGGCTCATGCTTCTGACCATCGATTACTTTCACAAGTACACGTGGCTGTCCGATTTGTAATTCATAACCTTCACGACGCATGGTCTCGATCAATACGCTCAAGTGAAGTACACCGCGACCGAATACCATGAAACGGTCTGCTTTGTCAGTCTCTTGAAGACGCAATGCCAAGTTCTTTTCCAACTCACGCTCTAGACGTTCTTTGATGTGACGGCTTGTTACAAACTTACCTTCTTTACCAAAGAATGGAGAATCGTTGATGGTGAAAAGCATACTCATTGTAGGCTCGTCAACTGAAATCGCTGGTAATGCTTCTGGATTTTCGTTGTCAGAGAATGTATCTCCAATTTCAAACTCCTCGATACCATTGATTGCACAGATATCACCAGAAACTACTGATTCTACCTTGCGCTTTCCAAGACCTTCGAAAACATACAATTCTTTAATTCTTCCTTTCTGAATTGAACCATCTCTCTTTACCAATGAAACTGGCATGTTTGGCTTCAACTCACCTCTGTGAAGTTTTCCAATAGCCATTCTACCTGTGTATGGAGAATAGTCAAGTGATGTCACCAACATTTGAGGAATACCTTCTCTAGAGATTGGTGCTGGAATGTGTTCCAATACCATATCCAATAGTGGCTCGATTGAATCTGTCTTCACTCTCCAATCATGGCTCATCCAACCTTGCTTCGCTGCACCGTATGCAGTTGGGAAATCCAACTGATCTTCTGTAGCGCCTAGGTTGAACATCAAATCAAATACTGCCTCGTGAACTTCTTCAGGAGTACAATTTTCTTTATCTACTTTATTGATTACAACAATTGGCTTTAATCCCAATTGAATTGCTTTTTGCAATACGAAACGAGTCTGTGGCATTGGACCTTCGAAAGCATCTACTAGAAGTAGAGCACCTTCTGCCATGTTCAATACTCTCTCCACCTCTCCTCCGAAGTCACTGTGACCTGGTGTGTCGATGATGTTGATCTTATGACCCTTGTAAGAAATTGATACGTTCTTGGCAAGAATTGTAATCCCGCGCTCACGCTCCAAATCATTATTATCGAGAATCAAATCCCCTGTGTCCTCATGCTCCTTGAACAATTTGGCTGTGTGAAGCATTTTGTCTACCAATGTAGTCTTACCGTGGTCAACGTGCGCGATAATCGCAATATTCCTAATTTTTTCCATGAACTATATAATCCCTTATTGGGGTAATTTTTTGAAAACGAGTGCAAAAGTAGTCTATTCCTTCTGTTTAACCCAATAAAATTTGGGGTTTTCAATGCCAATAAGGGTTTGATAAGAATTATTTAATAACAGAAACCAATCCTTGGTAAACTTTTGTCTCGGCGCTCTGCTCTACCTCAATCACTAATCGATAAGAATAGGTATCGCTCTCAGTGTAGAAATCACTGCCCTTCGCATCTCCCAACCAAGCTCTTGATGGATCCTCTGTTTCAAATATTACCTCACCCCATCTATTGAATACCGTGAACTTGTATTGCTTTATAAACTCCTTGCCTTCCATCTCTGGTTTGAACACATCATTCAAACCATCTCCGTTGGGAGTAAATGAATTTGGAATGTAAACCTGGAAGTCATTGGTAATGGTCACATAAATGGTCTTGTTGTCTTCACATCCAAACAAATTAGTTGTGGTCAATGTCACTGGCCATCTGCCTGGACCTGCAAACTCATGTGTAGGATTTTCGTCCACTGACTGAGTGTTATCTCCAAATGACCAAGAGTAAGTTTCGCCATCTTCACTTTCATTGGTGAAATCTATTGTTGGATAGAATATCGTTGCCTCGAGCGTACTTGGTCTGAAATCAGCAACTGGCAAGCTATACGTTTCAATCATATTGTGCTGCACCAATGTGTCCTTACAACCCTCCGAAGAAGTTGCAATCAATTGCACATCGAATACACCTTGATCATTAAAAATATGATTCGGTGAAGAATTGACAGATTGATCTCCATCACCAAAATTCCATACAAAGCTTGTAGCATTAGTACTTTGATTGACAAAAGCAACATTCAAATCAAGACATCCATTCGCTTTATCAGAACTAAATGCTGCAACAACCGGAGGATGAACAGTGAACGTTGCATCGCTCATATCTGAACAACCATATTGATTGGTAGATGACAACTGAATATAGAAGTTACCTGGACTTCCAAACTGGAAAGATGGTGTAGCATCAGTAGAAGCAACATCAGAGTTTACGGTCCATGTATATGTCTGTTGACCTGCTGTAACACCTGTTGGCTCTATCATTATTGGATAGTCACAGCTTGATACAATTGGCAATGTAAACGTTGTTGGCGTTACAGGATTAATGGTAACAAAAGTTGAATAAGTATCGCTACAGCCAAATGTATTCTCAACAGAAAGTACTACTTCTTGATTGATTGGCTGACTGAGGTTGTTAGAAAATGTGTGGCAGGTCTGTGCTTCATTATTGGTGAACCCATCACCAAAATCCCAATTCGTGGTATTAGCACCAACACTTGAATTGATTGGACAGATATCAAACGGCGCACATCCTTCATGGTTAGCTAACTCAAACATTGCAACAGGATTTGAATGCACGGCAATTTCTGCTTCTGCATGTGCCTCGCAGTTATTTGCTGCTACAGCTGACAACTCTACTGAATATGTTCCACCGGTTGCATAATCCTTGTTCAATGTAAGCAAGCTTGATGTTTCTCCATCACCGAAATTCCATTCGAAATTAGATGCGCCTGTTACTGTTGCGTCAAATAAAATTTCTTCAAATTGACAAGTTTCATCGGCACTTATTGTAAACGAAATGGTTGGTGATTGATGAACCAACACAACGGTTGATGTTGTATCAAAGCCACAACCATCTGTTGCATATTGATAAACTGTATAAGAACCTTCAGCATTGTATGAATGCTCAGCGGTTGGGCCCATGGCCACAACATTTGGAACAAATGAATACTGAATCATTGTTCCTCCTGTTCCTGTGTTTTGTACTTCTACATCTACAGGTGTGCAGCCTTCATTTACACTAGAAGACATTGAAGCATGAACCAAGTTTGGATTTACTGTCAACTCTTCGACAGTCACATCACTACCACAGTTATTGTAAACGGTCAACTCAATTTCAAAAGTCGTTGCTGTGTTTCCTGTGATATACGTTCTCGTTTCTGGCTCTGGCATATTTGAAGTAAAACCATCTCCAAAATCCCATTCGCAAGCTGTGGCTGTTCCTGTTGAGTTGTTTTCAAATGAAACTGTCACCGGCGAGCAAGTAGTACTAACGATAATTGGTGTAAACACAGCATTCGGACGTGGCTGTACGGTAAGATTGACATGGTCTGTCGCACTTCCGCATGCATTTGAAACTGTTACATCAGCAGTATAATTTGTCACATCAACATTCTCAATATATGTCTGTGAAATTGGAGAAGCTTGATTTGAAGTATTTCCATTTCCATAGTTCCATGCATAATTCAAATTATCTCCACCTGCTATTGCATTAAAGTTTACTTGAAGAGGTGCACATCCCTGTGTCACGTCACTTGATAATGAAATTGAAGGAGATTCTAAAATTTGAATCTGTTGGAATGCCGTATCTCTGCAGCTATTTCCAGTGATTGCAATCAATCTAATATTATATGTTCCTGGAGCATTGTAATTTAATACCGTGTTGGTTCCTGCTTGATTAGCGCCTACACCTGAATTCCAAGAATATGAAGTTGCCCCAGAAGATGTATTTGAAGGAACGATGTTTACGTTCGAACAGCCTGTTGAAGAAGGTAATGTGAAAGCCGCATTTGGCAAGCCGTTGACAATCATTGAGCGGTATGCGGTATCAGCACATGCACTTGAATTATCGACGTAGCGATAAAGCAAATTATAACTACCTACTCCAACTGTTGGATCAAAATAGTACTCGTCATCACCATCTTCATCATCATCCTCATAAACAACTCCAGCGCCTTGCCACTCACCACCTGCAGGGGTAGCGCCTTCCAGCTCCATTTCTTCGTCATTAAAACAGATGGCAGAATTAGGTCCTGCATTCACGTTTGGTTCTGCTTTTACTTGTATGCTTTTTTGATCACTCACTTGACATGAGCCTGTACCAATTGTGATCGTGATGGTATGTGTGCCAACACCTGCAACAATTGGATTAAAAATTCCATTTGCAGTATCTACTACTCCATTACCTGACCATGTTCCTGTAGTTGAAGCATCAGAAGTTAAATCAACCAAACCTTCATTTCTACAAACACTCATGCTAGCTCCTGCATCAACACTAGGTGATGACGTTACTGTAATGATTCGAGTATCAGTGCCTATGCAACCTGATGCGTTTGTAAATGTGTATGTGAGAGCGTAGGTACCAATACCACATGGAGAAAACTGTCCACCAGCTGATACACAAGATCCGCTCCACGCGCCGCCTACAGGTGTTTGTCCTGTCAATTGAAATGGAGCACTTACATCACAAACTGTCAAGTCATTTCCAGCTTCAACTACCGGAAGTGCATTTACTGTTACTGTAACAAAATCATTCGCAGTACAACCTCTCGCATCAACAATACTTAAAGTATATGATGTCGTTGATGTTGGAGTCGCTGTTGGATTTAAGCTCGATGGATTTGATAATGAACCACTGTTATTCCAAGAAGTAGTGTAAGGTGCAAGTCCTCCATTTAGTGTTCCATTCAACACAGTGCTTGCCCCAGAGCAAATAGCGGTATTTGATCCAGCATCTACTGTAGGATTACCAAATACATTCACGACAATCTGATCTGTGCTTGTACACACTCCAAGATTTACTGTATACGTCAATGTATAAGAGCCAACCACTGATGGTGAAAACACTCCAGCGGATGTTACATATACACTACCAGACCAAGTTCCACCTGTTGTGATTGGATTCAACTGAAAAGCAGTTGTACCTGCACATGCTGTGCGATCAACACCTGCATCAATTCCATTAGGTGCAATAACATTTACAATTTTTGTATCTGTTGCACTGCAACCATTTGCAGAAATGAATGTGTATGTCAAAGTGTAATTGCCAATTCCAGGAGAAGTAAACAATCCGGTCAAACTCACTCCTGTTCCGCTCCAAGAGCCTCCCACAGGAGTTTGTCCTGACATTTGAACTGGCGCAGATTGATCACAGATTGTCTGATCAGCTCCAGCATTTACAACTGGAGGTGTATTTACTGTAACAGTAGTGAAGTCGGAAGCCGTGCAGCCTCTTGCGTCTTGCACTGTCAAAGTATAGGAAGTAGTTGTTGTCGGGGTTGCAGTTGGATTAAGAATAGCACCGTTTGATAATGAAGCACTATTGGTCCATGAATAGGTATTTGGTGCAAGTCCACCAATTGATGATGCAGCGAGAACGGTGCTACCGCCTAAGCAAATAGAAGCATTTGCTCCTGCATCTACAGTAGGATTTGCGAATACATTCACCATGATTTGATCTGTGCTTGTGCACAGACCATTATTTACAGAATAGGTTAAAGAATATGATCCAACAACGCTTGGAGTGAAAACCCCAGTTGATGTAACATAAGTACTTCCTGACCAAGTACCACCTGGTGTCACAGGATTCAATTGAAAAGCTGTTGTTCCCACGCATGCCGAACGATCAAGTCCTGCGTTAATGACATCTGGAGAAACTACGTTTACAACGCGGGTATCATTAAAGCTGCATCCAATAGGAGTAACAAATGTGTATGTCAAAGTATAGCCACCTGTGCCGGGGCTTGTGAATAATCCTGTCGGACTAACACCTGTTCCTGACCACGCTCCGCCTGCTGGAGAAAAACCAGTCAATTGAACGGGAGCACTGTTGCTGCAAATATTTAAAGTCGGTCCAGCCTCTACAGATGTCGCAGCTTGAATAGCTACAGTTACCTGGTCTTGAGAGTTACAAGATTCTGAATCCACAACCGTCACGCTATATGTAGCACCAGAACCAGTTGGACAAGCAATTGGATTTGCAGACATTGGATTGCTTACAGAACCTCCGCTCCAAGAATACAGCGTGATAGGACCATTCGGACTTGACGCCACAGCATTTAATTGATGGCAAGCTCCTGGGCAAATGGTAGCGTCCAAACCAGCATTAACTGTTGGCCTAGGTCGTACAATTATGATTTTATCATCCGTTGCCACACAACCACTTCCATCTGTTGTGGTAAGGGTAAGTGTGTAGGTACCTACTGTGTTTGGAGTAAATGTATTGCCGTTGAGCATGGTTCCAGGAGCACCCGTCCATGTCCCACCACCCGGTAAATTGAGTGCAGGCGTATTTACACACGGATCTAGATCTGGACCTGCGTTCGCTGTGCATTGAGCGTTGGTCTCTATTGCTAAGAATCCTAGAAGGATGATAAATAGAGACTTAAAATGATAATCAAGAGTTTTAAAATGCTTCATTTTTTTGTGTAGGGATGGGCTTTCTACGCAAGAAATCTCTGAGGGTTACCTCCCACTTCGATTTGCTTTAAGTACAAAGACGCAACTAACTAATTATGATGCAAATACAACTCTTGGATTCGACAGTAAATTGAAAGTCAATATGAGCTGACTCAGAATTCCGTAGTTTCTACTACGAAATAGCTCTAGATGGCGATGAATATTCATTAGGATGGTGTTAGACTACAAAACTAGATGATTTTTCGGTTTATCAACAAGTTTTTAACAATTATCCCATCCCAAAATACTAGGCTGCAATTACCATCGAGCTACTAACTTGTTGAAAAGCCATTTGAAAAGCAATCTTCCACTCCACATCATAGGGAGGCAATGCATCAAACACTTGAGAATAATCCTTTTTGCCCATCATGTGATTTCTGAAAAACATTTGATGTTCTTCGTGCAGACTGCAAAAAGCCAAGAGTAAGTTAAGATGATCACTGTCCAGACTGTCAAATAACTCCCACCGTGATAGAGGACCATTCAGCACATGCACTCGGCCATCCTTAAGAAAGCCGATTCGACATTCACCATATTTTCTAAAATGATAAACTTCACCTTTGACATATCTGCCTGTTGCCATTCGAATGGTAGATCCCATTTCGAACACTTCTAAAAATCGCTGTTGCAACAGTAGATCCATGAAAGCTTGCGAAGCTTTCCATTGAAATGATATCGGAGTGTTTGTATTTGCATTTTTCATGGTGATTGATTTAGTTTCACAAATCACCACGATCAGATTGTAACCAATTTACAATCTATTTAATTTTTGCATTTTTCCATAATTCATGCTCTCGATCAATTGCCTTGTAAAGCAACTCGGCCATTTTACGAGCACCCTTGGGAGTGAAGTGTGTATAATCAGGCCCGGCATACTGTGGATTGCTACTAACCCAACTCACCATTGAGTTTCTCCCCCCCATTACTGAATACATATCCCAGAAAGCACATCCCTCCGCGAATGCCGCATCGCGCATTCCATCACGCACGGACTCCAAGTATGGCCATGTCATATAAACTCCGTCCACACTCGTACTCATATCAGAAGGACCAATCACTAATATCGAAGACTCTGGATGCAGCTGTTTTAGATATTGAATTTGACTCTGAAAATAATTTCCAAAATCCTTTCCTCCCTTAGCACTAGATAAGCCGGGAACACTGTTTCCTCCAAATTGCAGAATAATCAGCTTGGCATTCAAATCTCGAATTTGACTGCCCAATTCACTGCCTTGAATTTTTCTAAAAATAGTTCCACTACTTCCTCGTAATGCAATATTGTCGACATGAATCCCATTGTCATTTTCTAGTAATACCGCTTGAACATCGGGACTATCAGGACCCGCAAACTCTAATCTTAATCGCTTTGGCGTGCTTCCCAATCGATAGGTATATTTGGTAGCCTCTGCGGTAGGAGGAATTATTTCGCTTGAAATAAGACTGTCATCTGCAAGTATATTCAAGCGAACACCATAATGATGATGCCCCATATATACGGCAACCTTAGAATATTGTCGACACGATGATGAAGCCATAGAACTTGGCCTAAACTCTAACCATGCTTTTGTAGTGTCCTGAGGATTGATGGATGCTGCATCTTTTGGCGAAGTGAATCTTCCATATGAACCCAAAATACCATATTTGCTGTGCACATTTTTTCCATCACCAAAACCATAAACGGTATGTCTTGTCCAGTTTGAACTTTGTGATTGAGAAATAGCAGCGCTCGCTGTAATAGGCACTGGGCAAACCAATCCAGGACCAACACCTCCATATATGCCCTGCCACTTTTCTCGTAGATAATTGGTCATGCGATCGCTTTCAATTTGACTATCTCCATAATGTAAAACGTGCACATTCCCGCCTTTACTTTGAAGCTGTTCAAGTGACTCAAAAAAGGTAAATAGTGCCGCACTATTTCCATCAGCAAATTGTAAGGAGGTTATGCTCTGAGTTCGGTCTACATTGAGCGTATCATTTGCCAAACTATCCGAAGCCAAGCTATCGAGCGAAGCGAGATATGCCTCTACATTTTCAATGGCTGGTTGATTATTCGTAGTGTCAGTAAGTGAACTCCAATGAAAGAATTTGAATGAAGTTTCACCAATCTTAATTCCCTCTTTTGGAATTACAACTGATAACAACGCACAGCAGCCAAAGACTGCTATGAGAAATAAAAAAATCTTGAAGGGGGTTATGGTTTTCACAAACTATCTATTCAACGACCTTAAACTCTGTTCTTCTATTTTTTGCTCTTCCTTCTTCGGTATCATTCGTAGTGATTGGCACCGTTTCTCCATATCCTTTCGCACTTAATCTCTCACTTGCAATTCCTTGCTGAACAAGGTATTCAACAACTGACTTCGCTCTATTTTCTGATAACTTTTGGTTATCGGCATCAGCTCCGACATTATCGGTGTGACCACCGATTTCAATCTTCTGTGTAGGGTTTGCCTGCAGCAAAGAAACTAGTTTATTCAACTCAACTTTCGATGCTGGAAGTAATGCAAAACTATTACTGCCAAAGAATACATTGTTCAACACAATATTTGCACCCACCTTCAATTTCTGAAGTTGAATATTTAGCTCGTAAGGTTGTGTGCTATTGTAATTTTTTAAAGAGAAGTTTTCACTGTGAAATAAGTAACCTTCTTTACTTACGCTTAGCGCGTAATCTCTACCAGATGGAATACATAGAAGAAAATCGCCATAAGCATTTCCGCTATAAGTCTCTGCGATCAACTTGCCATTTTCAAGATCAATCAATTCCAGCTTAGCACCTAATTTTTTGAAACTTAGCTTATCGCTTACCACTCCTTTCACATAAGTTACCAAAGTTGGCTGAGCCCTTTCATGCAATTCAAAAGAATACAGATCGAGTCCACCAAAACCACCGGCTCTTTCAGAGGCAAACAAAGCCAACTTACCAGATGCCGCAACTTGGAGGGAGTTCTCATCCGCAGAGGTATTGATGGGGTAACCTAAATTTACAGGAGTGTCCCACTCCCCATTCGGAAGAATGGTACTCATGAAGATATCCAAACCTCCCATGCCTGGGTGACCATTGCTACTGAAATAGAGCGTGCGTCCGTCTGGGTGAATCATCACACTTTCTTCTTCAAAGATGGTATTTACGCGTCCAGGAATCTTTTGTGCAGGAGCCCATTTTCCATTATCCATAATGTACGAATAATATATATCCTGGTCCTTAATCCCTTGTGCAGAGCGCTTCCCACGAATAAAATAAAGTGTACGACCGTCAGCACTATAACTTGGTTGGCTTTCCCAACTTCCAGAATTAATTCCTTGTCCTAAATTTTTTGCGTCAGACCATGCCTTTCCTTCTTTAATTGAAAAAAACAAGTCACAACTTCCAATTCCCTGTCTTGTCGCACCCCAAGAGCCATCAGCAGTTTCACAGGCAGTGAAGATCAAGGTTTGCCCATCGGCACTAAGACTTGGAGCTCCTTCGTTTTGCACAGTATTAATCTCTACAACAGGCTGGGCATCACTCCATGACGTTCCAGTCATTCTAGAAGATATATAGAAATCCTCTTGCATTCCTCTAAATGCTCGATCATCTTTTACTAAGCGTGTGAAGAGCAATGTCTGTTCATCCGCAGTGATACATGGATAATATTCATCCATTTCTGTATTGATTGTGGCACCTAAGTTTTTTGGTTCGAATGGAACAGGACTGCCCATCGCATTTTTCGCATAAATACAACTGGAAAGAATCACTTGCGCTCTTTTTTCCAATTGCATGGTGGCTTTAGGAAATCTCATGTATTTACTTACGGACTGCTCAGCATCTGAATATTTTGCAAGAGCAAATTGACTTTCAGCGAGCATTAGCCAACCATCCGTATAAAACGTCTCATCAATAGATAGTGCCTTCTGCAATGGCTCAATGGTCTTCTCGCTTTGGCCAAGATCGTCATACACCTGAGCCATCATATAATAAGCTTCGATAAAATTCGGTTCTGTTTTAACTACTTCATCCAATTTAGACAACGCACCTGACTTGTCACGCAGATCGTACAGTGCAAGGGCTTCCTCGTATTGTTTGATAGCCTTTTTACTAGTTACACTGTAGTTCGGCTTAGGCTGAGCGATCGATAAAAAGGCTATGCCTGAGAATAATACGGTGAGGAAAAGATGCTTCATTATGTTATATTAAATCGTCGCGAGAACGCAACATTCGAGCCGAAAGTACTATCTCTAGAGAATCTGCGTTACGCGCCATGAAATAATTTTCAACCAACTTGTTGATAATACTTAACAATAAGAAAAGTTGAATAGCTCGATTAGGGGCTATTTTTGCACGTTTTTATTCAATTCACGAATGACGCTCGAACCATTAGAGCTGCTGGAAATTAAGGAAGGCAAGAAGCTCTACGATTATCAAAACGATGCGCTCGAAAAGATTTTCGAACGAATCCGTAAGTTCCCTGAGAAGTACAATCTGTGCTTCCAGCTTCCTACGGGCGGTGGTAAGACGGTCATATTTTCTGAAATAGCAAAGCGATACATCAAGGAAACGGGCAAGAAAGTGCTCATCCTGACGCATAGAGTCGAGCTTCTCGCTCAGACAAGCAGAATGCTCGATGAATTTTCTGTTAGAAACAAAATCATCATCTCAAAAGTCAAAGACCTTCCAGATCAAGAAGAGTATGATTGCTTCGTGGCAATGGTTGAAACGCTCAACAATCGTCTCCGAGATGAAAAAATAGAATTGGAAAAAGTCGGCCTCATCATCGTCGATGAAGCTCACTACAACTCATTTAGAAAACTTTTTAAGTGGTTTGAAAATAACATCATCTTAGGTGTTACTGCCACTCCTCTTTCTAGCAATATCAGACTTCCTCTCAATGAAAACTATCATGAACTCATTGTTGGTGAAAGCATTTCAAGTCTGATATCGAAAGGTTTTCTTTCAAAAGCAACCACTTACAGTTACGATGTTAGTCTTCACTCTTTGAAAGTGGGGATCAATGGCGACTACACTGTAAGTAGCTCGGAAAAGCTATATGGTAATTTCTTTATGCAAGAGAAATTGCTTTATGCCTACGAACAAAAAGCGATGGGCACCAAAACCCTCATCTTCAACAATGGTATTAATACTTCTAAACAAGTACAAGCCATGTTTGCGGAAGCTGGTTATGAGTGCAAACACCTCGATAATACGCACAGTGAATCAGAACGACGAGAAATTCTTGAGTGGTTTAAGGTAAAACCAAATGCCATCTTGAGTTCTGTATCGATTCTAACAACTGGCTTTGACGAACCTTCGGTTCAGACGATTATTTTAAATCGAGCTACTAAATCTCTCACGTTGTACCATCAAATGATCGGCCGTGGGTCACGTGTTATTCCTGGAAAAACCACATTCAATGTGATCGATCTTGGAAATAACTCACGTCGATTTGGATTATGGGAGCAATACATTGACTGGCAAGACATCTTTGCGCATCCGCACGCATACATTGAAAGCATCACAAGTGATGAGGCCATTGAGCGTGAACTGAAATATGAGATGCCCGATGAGGTGCGTCAACGCTTCATGAAGTCTGCTGTAATCGATTTTGATATCCGTGAAGAATATCTCAAGATAACTCGTGCAGGCGGGAAAGCAAAGGATGTGCTATCAAAGTCTGTCATGCAGCATGCTATCATTATTCAAGAAAATGCGGAGGATCTATTCGAAGCCCTTGAATTAGCTAAGATTTTGGAGCCAGATATCAAAAGTAGACTCAAACATTATAGCTATTGCATCAGCAAAAGCACTGACAACTACTTGGAATGGCTCCGAGACGAGTACACCCGAAAGCTTCAATTATCTTTAAGACAACACTTTAGCACTATTTAGTGCAAAAAAAATTGGACCGTTTGTCGAAAAAATCTTCGATGTTTTCTTTGTATGTTTTACATTCGCCCACTTGTTTTCCTGCAAGAAAATAATGAATGTTTAACTTTAAAAAGAGTTTATCATGAAACTTAAGACAGATAATATTTTTCAGGTAATAGAAATCAAATCAACTCCTGAAAAGGTCTATGATGCATTGATGAACGAGAAGTCGTTGGCGGAGTTTACTGGAATGACAGCGAAGATTGAAAATAAAGTGGGTGGTCATTTCGAAGTTACAGATGGGGAGAGCTTTGGATTCAACGTTCACCTTATCGAAAACAAAACCATCGTTCAATCATGGAGCCACCGCTCCTTCCCGAAAGGATTCTTCTCTACAGTGCATATTGACCTCGTCCAAGAAGATGATGTTACAGTATTAAACTTCAATCACCTAGGTGTTCCCGAAGAACACAGTGGATGGCTTACGGAAGGTTGGAAAAGAATTTATTGGGAACCTCTCAAAACGAAACTAGAAAAGTAAGAAATAAAAAAGCCGAGCTTCGCTCGGCTTTTTCTTTATTGAGTTTCCCCACATTTTATTTGATTCTCTCTCTTCCTAAATAGATTCTGGAATCCACAATAGAATTCATCGATCGTATCAAACTCCTCTTGATACAACACCCCTACTCCTTGTGTATAGGGAGATTGCTGGGTGGTAATCATTCTAAAGTCATTACTCTCATTATATACTACCAAGCGAATCTTTCCTTCTGGAGTTAACTTGTATTCAAGTCGAATATCTCCGATTAAGTTAGATGGATTCTGATTGCTCGTAGTGCCTCGCGATACTCCTACGTTTGAACTCACAGCCAAACGCTCATTGAATAACTGCGTGCTCAATGCGAGTGCGATCTCTTCATTACTGATATCATCGCCCGGACGATAATTGAATCCAAGGTTGAAATCATCACTAATCTGACTCAACCAATTCGAGATTTGTGATGACAACAACTCTGTGCTGTTCTCTGCAAATGCACGTCCCACTGAACTTTCGCGATTGATATTCGGAGGGCTCACAAATCGACGCAATACCAAGAGAGCAAACGCTTGTCGGTTTCTCTCTTGCTCTGTGCTAATTGCACTTTGCACTCTGCTCTTAGTAACCTCATCGACTGTAGGCAATTCGATATCGAAGGTGACTCCAGGATTGAACATCTTACCGGTCAAATTCATCACCAGATCCACTGGTACACGTTGCCCTGTTTCACTAATCGCATCTGGAATAACATCCGTGAGAGATGCAGAGACTTTATAAACTGCTTTCAAATTCAAATCAGCCGCAAATGGATCTCCGTACCAAGAGATTGTGCCGCCAGGCCTTACAGAGAAGCCTTTGCTCAACATATTCTTCAGCGTAAAGAGATACTCCCCTTTCAATAATTCAACAGTGCCATACATGTTAAAGGTCGAAAGATTATTGATCTCCATGTTGATATGGCCTTGGCCACTTCCACTCATGACATCACCGACCGCAGCGTCGAATATGATTTGGAAATATGCATCTGGGGTAATGTCCAAATCCATCTTGAGTTTGATTCCGCTCAAGTCAAATGGCTCATCTACTTGTAATGTATCCTTTTGAATGAAGCGTATAAAACTACCAAACTGTACGTCTTCAGAACTTGACATCGGCATGGATAAACTGGTACCCGGAGCAGTTTTTAGATTAATGTCAAATTCTAGTTGATCATCATAACCATAGATGCTAACATACCCTGTAGTATATGCCTTCCCGTAGTAGGTCGGATTCATTTCCTGTGTAGTATTCATCGCCATCATCGGATTCTCCATATCGATGATAATATCGAAGTTCCAATCCGCAAAGGCATTGTGCAAGATCTGACCTGTCAAGAAACCTGGATTGTTATCCTCATCTCTAATTCGAATGTGGTCAAAAGTGAACATGTCTGGATAGATACCCACTTGTTGTTCTATTCTAAATCTCGAATTGAGATAATCCACATAAATGGATGCATCCTTTAGAAAGGCTAATCCTTGCAATTGAGGTGACTCAGGCTTTCCAGTGATGGCTATAGTACCGTTTGTAAATCCTTGTATATCTAGAACTCCTTCACCAAGAAACTCGTTGATGAAAGCGAGGTCAAAATCTTTCACTGTTGCGACTAGATCAATCGGGCTTTCCTTGTCATCAAGTCTGTAAAAACCGGCGAAACTCAATGGAATTAATTTGTTCTTTTCAATCTCTCCATCAATTCTTAAACTGCGTAAGGTATTGTCCCATAAGCTCTCTACACAAACATCACCAACGAGGTAATCATTCAATTTGAAATCGATGAGAGCAATGTCATTTGTGAAAATAAGATCATGATAAACATCTCTCAAAGATGCTGTACCGCTAACAGTTCCATAAAACTTAGGTTCTTCACCAATAAATGGATTCAAATTAGCAATATCAAAAGCATTGATATTGATGTTCAATTTTTCATTGGGTGAATTTGAAATGCTTCCATCCAACTCCAACTTCTGTCCTAAGCTTTGCATAGCGAATTGAGATATTTTTATCTCAGTACTATCCATCGAAACGAAAGCATTCTCTCTCAAATTCCATAATTGATCATTCACTCGAAGATTGCTTTTTCCTACAAGGAAATCGATATTTTGATAGCCTCGAACGGTCAGCTTTCCATTGATATCTCCGGCGTGAACGGTATTAGAATTTCCCCATGCAACAGCAGTGTAGACTGTGTCGGCATCACTTCTTGTGTCGACCGCAAAATCATCCATCACCAAATCACTACCGATAGAAAGTTTATCAGAAATTAATGATATATACAATGAAGAGTCTGGACGTCGCGCGTCCATCACAATTCCTTTCACGACATTGTCTTGATAAGCAATTTCATCACTAACAAGTGTGATTTCGAAGAAGGACTGCGGCTCATTCACAATCATGTCAATGCTTGTGTTTGGAGCAATTTTCAACTCGGGAATAAAGACTTCAGATACTTGACTAAAATTGAGAATATCCAGACTCAATTTGAAATTTTGCTCTCTGTGATTTCGAATTGGAGGTTGATAGCTTGGGATCACTTCTGATAAAATCTCCTCGAAGCTTGCGCCTAGTTCGGCAAGGTCAAACTTGCCTTCAATAGTTGCACGCGCGATATCGGAGTTCAATGAAATTTTCAGATCACCTTTTCTTTCGGCCTTTAGACTCAATCGATTCAAATAGTAATCCTTCGACTTTGCGCAGTACGTCAAGTTTGAAATATCTATTACTCCTTCAAAATTGGCGAAATCCAAACCTTCACTTCTCACCACTACTTCACCACTGACAGAAGAGTAATCGTATTTTTCAAGAATGTGAACTCGCTTTAGATCGAGGTGGTGAATATCCGCTTCGAAATCGAGGATTGGTTTCTTATCTCGAAAATCTATTTGCCCAACGAAGTCCATTTCAACACTCGGGTCGTATATGGAAAATTCTCCATCAAAGAAGCGTTCTCTGAACTGTCCATCTGTGACAATATTCGTAAAGCGATATCCATTAGCGGTTACTGATGAAATCTCACCCTCGAAAAGTAAATCCAGCCTATCTACCGTCAATCCACTTCCCTCAATTGCAACATCTGCTGATACTGGACCAAGATTTTTGTCTTGATAAAAACGTCCCATATCAAATTCAACAGTCTTCAGATTTCCCTTGTAGAAATAGTCATTCGCTAGCGTATCTTCTCTGAATGAAATATCGCTAGAAAGCTGACCAATGGCGGTAGTTAAATCTCCGTATGCAACGAAGTCATTAATGAAGCCGGTGAAGTTTCCTGAGAACTCCATTTGTCCAAGCGTAGAGAAGTTGTCAGGTGTTGCTAGAAATATATTTTCGGTAAATGGAGGTAAGGGAATACGCTCTAGCTCGCGTTTATTTGTCGTCAATTTTTTAATATCCAGCGTTATGAAAGTTTGATCCAAGTACGGCAAACCGTCCATATCGAAATCACCTTTGAAATAAGAATTATCATCAAACTGAATCTCCACTTTCTTTCCTTTCAGTTCAGCCACTGTTCCCTTGATTTTTCCTGATAGGATGATCTTCTTATTCATCCCTTCAAGATCGCTCACGAAATAGGATAAATCTCCCATTTGTATTTCAGCCCCCTTGAACTCATGATTCATTTCAACATTGGTCTCGAAGAAATCAATATCATTTTCTGATTCAAAATTGAAACTCAAATCACCCTTCAGTTGCGAATCATTGGTTTCAATGAAGGAATCGTTCAGTTTGATTAGACCTCCTGCAATCTCCAGTTGAGATTGGAACTCTTTAATCATAAAACCAGAAACATCTCGTGCAGCGATTTGCTTGATATTCGCGTTGATCGAATCACCGACTGATGAAAAATCAGACATGTTAAGATTAACACCATCGAGATAAAGATGATTCCAGTCTATTCCGAAAACCCCGCGCGGCGGCCTGTGTCCATTGAGATAGGTAAATCTTGCATTATTGATTTGGATATCATCTAGAAAAATATCCGTAGACTTGGTGGTGGTGTCTCCGCTAGAAAGCCCGTCTAAGTAATCAATTATGAATGCATAGTTGAGCGTGCTGTCCTCTTTGTGACGTTGAATGCAGAAATAAGGATTTTCAAGCGACGCGCTTGAAACTTTAAGAAATCCTGCTTTCGAATCAAATGAATAACTGCGCAGATGCAGTTCTGGAATGAAGGCGAGCGTGTCTTGATGTAAATCCTCGATGTACAAATCTTTGATAACAAGTCGAGCCCAAAGATCTACTTCAACCCTTCCAACCTCGACTTTGGTTCCCAACTGACCGCTTAGATAAGAGGCCAAACGTTGTGATAGCCACGTTTGAACTCCTGCATTTTGAAGTGCAAAATACCCCGCTATTGCTAGCAGTAACAGCACAATGATCACATTGCGTATTATTTTGAGTATTCGTTTAAACATGAATTGACCTAGCCTCCGAAGATAACAACGTATGACTTACCAAAATGATGCCTCGAAGACAGATGTCAACACCCAGACGTGCAGATTCTATTAATTATTCGCGATTCTGAAATCCTCCAAAACCTTGTCTAATCGAGCACACAAATCATCGAATGCTGTGTAACCCCTAGCAATCATGAAAAGTTTACGCTCATCGGTTTGAACCAAGACACAAGGAAAGCCCGTAATTCCCAGCTGTTTTACCATTGCAAACTCCGCGTGAGCCATATCTCTAGCATCTTCGTTTGAAATAGCAGCAACAAAATTGTCGGCATCAATACCGAACTGCACGGCCAACTCGCGATAGACCTCATCATTTTCCAAATCCTTTCCTTCTATCATGATCTTGTCTTGCAACGCACTTGCAAACTCAAATGATCGCTCAGGTGAGATTTGTTTATAGACGGTTAATGCAATACCTGGCTTCTCTGACGAGAGCATCAATTCACTTGACTCTGGATGGAGAATATGGTTTAGATAACCTTCGCCGAATTTGCAACCAGTCATCTCCTCTACTCTGTGATAAGCTTCGGCTATGTATGCGGCCATTTTTCCTATGTGGTGTCTATTTTCTAAAGGCACCATATTTCCGCTTAGGACTTCAAATTCTAATAGCAGTCCGTGCTTTTCTTTAAGCTTCAAAATATTTGATTTAAATCCAAAACACCAACCGCAATGGGCGTCGTAGACGTAAATAACACGTGGAAAAGGAGTTGTCATATTAATATCTTCAGGAAATGCAAAAGTAACGATCTGCATCTATCTAGGTAGCGGTGCATTCTTATATATTTACCAAAAAATAAAAAATGAAGCTTTTCATTACATCCCTACTCGCTTGCTCCATTGCTGCAAGCTCACTAGCTCAAAACGACTCATTACCGCCACCGCCTCCACCTCCATCGAACGTACCTCCGTTGGATATGCCGATGCCATGGGATCATGAGCCTTCATCGGAATTCATCAATCAACAGAAAAAATACGAGACACTCAACATCGGACTAGGTATGATTATCCCGATGTCTGATAATGATAGCTTGGTCATGTCGTCAGGCGCCTTTTCGAGTAGCTTTAGCATCACGTCTAGAGAAAAATACAGAATTACCGACCATCTTGGAATTGGCTATTCTCTAGGATACAACGTAGATAACTATCACTTAGAACAAGACTCTGCTCAACTCCTTTGGATGGGGCAAGATTTGGATAAGCAACGATTGACCATTCATAAAATCATGGGAGATGTATTTTTCAGAGTCATTTTCACAAAGCCAAATGATAAGCCCGGTATATTCCTAGACTTAGGCGCACAGGCTAGCTGGAACATTGGCAGAAGAATGAATATTGAAGATGGCGTAGATAGTAAAACAGTTGGTGCATCACGTATCGAGGCTAGCTATAGAAAACTAGCTTATGTCGCTCCTTTTGAAGCTCAAGCGCTCGCTAGAATTGGACTCAATTATTGCAGTATCGTTGCAAAATATAGAGTTACTGATTTGTTTGTTGCACATGAAAGCACTTACGGGAATAAGCAATTACCTAACCTCTCTCCAATTATTGTAGGTTTGGAGTTCAATATTGGGGATTAATGACTCTTCCCCTGAATTAAGATTTATGACAACAAAAAAGACAAAAAATATTCGACTGATTGAAGTGCCAAGCGAAGTTGGCGCTGGTACTCGAGGTGCAAGCCTTGGAGTAGAGGCTATCAAAATTGCAGCCCTCGATTTCAGATCTCAGTTCTTTAAAAAATATCGAAGCATTGTTATCCCTAATGATAACCAAGCGCTTTACGGAAACCCCGGAAGCCGCTATGCAAAGCATATCAGAAGTGTTCTTAAAATGTATGAGCGTATTGGTGCTGCAGTAAGAGACACCCTTCGCGATAGCCGTTTCCCTCTTATTCTTTCTGGTGACCACAGCAATGCAGGTGGTACGATAGCTGGAATCAAAATGGCCTACCCCGAGTCGCGTCTCGGCGTAATTTGGATCGATGCTCACGCTGATCTGCACTCACCCTATACGTCACCTAGTGGAAACATTCACGGGATGCCTTTGGCTACTGCACTCAATGAAGATAATATCGAAGAAAAGTCGAATGACCTCGATTACGAAACGATTGAGCTTTGGGAAATGCTTAAGACCATTGGTGATATCGCACCGAAAATCGATTATCGAGATTTGATTTATGTTACCCTTCGCGATTTCGAAGAACAAGAAGCGGCCTTGATAAAGCAAAACAAAGTGAAGGTTGTTACAACGAACGAACTTCGTAAAACGGGTGTAACTAAACTATCCAGAGAACTCTTAAAATATCTTTCTGGATGTGATAAAATCTATATCAGTTTTGACGTTGACTCCATGGATCCTACCATTTCAAGAGGAACAGGAACGCCTGTTAAAGGAGGAATAAACGAAAGAGAAGCGGCAGATTTGATTCTTGAGTTGATTCAAAACGAAAGAATTTGTTGTCTTGAATTCACTGAAGTAAATCCTACGCTTGACAGTGAAAATGTAATGGCCGAAACGGTCTTTGAAATTCTACAAAAAGTAGCACGACAAGTGGAAATGAACTAATAAAAAAAAATCCCCTAGCTATTACCTAGGGGATTTTCTTTTTCAATCCAATCCTTCTTCCCCTACCCGCGCTACTGCGCTTATATACTCGTTGTACCAGCTAATGAAACCAATGTTTTCATTGAACTTCACCATGGTTCCTTCTGGTAATTCTAACTCGATATCTACATGCTGTCCTCTGAATGGCTCGTCCTTCAACGTTTGGAAGAGCGGTGCCAACTGAATTCTATTTCCCACTATAGTATAGTTGTATTCTATTCGTGAAGCACGCTCACCCGCTTCAATCAAATTTTGGCCCTGAGAGGATTTTGTGACGACCAACTTTGGTGTTTCTGATGCGCGAGAGGTCTCGATGTAAAAGGAAATCGGCTCTCCATATACTACGCGATCATTTTCAATTTTAATCATATCAAAGAAATCATCGTGTCCATTGATTTCTCTTCCCGTGAAAACTGTATCAGGCATTACATCGATGTACAGTGTATCAGTTGCATTTAGCTCCACTGCATTGGTCGTGACTACCTCACCATCCTTACGGAATTCTGTGATCATTTTACCTCCGCCCAGCGCAGTCATGATACCACCGATGAAGAACAATGCAAGCAATGACCAACCAATTCCTCTGACGGTGCGGCCTTTGTCTACAATTAATCGCACACCAGCATAAAGAATAGCGAGGATGGGAGAAAGAACAACTAGCAGCAAACCGATCACAATCATCCATAGGGTGCCGTCATTTTTAAAAATTAATTGCTTCACAATCTCCCAGTTGGTCGTGTTGCCAAATATTTCATAGTTGGCGAAGAATGATCCCGTCACCACCGCGATCAACATTCCAATGGAGAATAGAATGAAGGCAAGTCCTAGCGCCTTGCGAAGAAACCGACCGAAGTCAGTGCCCGCTCCGCGAAATTGCTCTGCCTTCTCTCGTGATTTATTTCCGAAACGCTGGATGTTTTCTTTTGCATTCTTTGCTTCTTGATTGACAAACTTGCTGATGTTATCAATATTTACTGGCTCTCCACGCATGCGCAATTTTTCTGCCGTGGTGTACGCTGGAGGTATTACAGCCCATAAAATGATGTACGCTGGAATACCACTACCTCCTGCAAATACCAATATGATAAATAGTATGCGCAGCACCATCGGATCCCAACCAAGATAGTAGCTCAATCCAGAACATACACCGCCGATATATGCATCGTCTTTATCACGATATATTCTGCGTGTGTCATGTTTCAAACGCTCACTTCCGGCCGCAGCTTGAGGTCCATTTTGAGTATTGCCCATTGGCTCGCCTGTTCCATAATCTTCTGGCTGACCCATTACTTCAATAACGCTCTCTACATCCGAGATAACAATGACGTTTTTCTTGTCATTTAAATACTGTGAAAACAATTCGGCGATCCTTCCTTCTATGTCCGCCATGATTTCATCGGCACTAGCATCTGAATTGAAATTGGCCTTGATGGAATCCAAATAGTTTTTCAATAGTTCGTAAGCATCTTCTTCAATATTGAAAACTGCCCCTCCGATATTTATGGTGATTGTCTTGTTCATCTTAGTTGTTTTTAGTGGTTTGATTTACTGCGTGGGCTAATTCGTCCCAAGTTTTTTTAAGTTCCCCGAGAAAGTCCTTTCCGATGTCGGTGATGTGATAATACTTCCTTGGTGGTCCTTGATTGCTTTCCTCCCATCTGTAGGATAGCAGCCCATCATTTTTCAATCGAGTCAGCAAAGGATAAAGGGTTCCTTCCACTACGATCAACTTGGCCTTCTTTAATTCTGCCATGATGTCGGAAGGATACGCCTCACCTCTTTGCAAAATCGACAGAATACAGAACTCAAGGACTCCCTTGCGCATCTGTGCTTTTGCATTTTCTATATCCATGATTTTAAGTGTTTTCTATTATTATAGAACAAGGCATGACCTTGTTAATGACATGGCAAAGATATATACATTGTTTGGTACTATACATTACAAAGTACTGAAATATTTTGTTAAAATCTTAAAACGCCCTATTTATAGTACTTTCGCGTAATGAAAAAAGGACATGAATTCTTCATGAGGCGCTGTTTTGAACTAGCATTAGCTGGTTCTGCATCCGCAAGTCCTAATCCTTTGGTGGGTTCTGTGATCGTCCTAGATGGGAAAATCATAGGCGAAGGCTTCCATTATAAAGCAGGCCTCCCCCACGCGGAAGTAAACGCCATTGCCTCGGTGGACGATAAGTTGCTTCTGAAGAAAGCAACTATTTATGTCAACCTTGAACCCTGTGCCCATCATGGAAAGACTCCTCCATGTGCTAATCTCATTGTGTCCATGGGGATTCCACGTGTTGTGATTTGCAATAAAGACCCTTTTGAGCAAGTCAGCGGAAAGGGTATAGAGATTTTAAAAGAAGCGGGAATTGAGGTTATAACCGGAATTCTAGAGGAAGAAGGAAGATTTTTAAATAGAAGATTTTTTACCTCCATAGAAAAGCAACGACCATATGTACTGCTCAAATGGGCTAAGAGTAAGGACTCGTTTATGGATATCTCTCGAAAAGATGGCGAGAAAGGATCATTTATGATCACTGGCATGGATGCGCGAAGACTCGTGCATCAATGGCGCACGGAGGAAGATGCAATCCTTGTTGGATACAATACTGTCATCAACGATAATCCAGAGTTAAACACTCGTCTCGTGAATGGAAGGCATCCTATTAAAGTGGTGGTTGACCCTCAAGGACGAATTCAACCTACCTATAAAATCTTCCTTGACAACGCTCCTCTGATTATCATTTCTGATATAAAATATCAGACCGAACTAAATGATATACCTCAACGTGTTTTTGTGGACCTCTCCATCGACTCGATATCAGCAATTCTAAACGTTCTCCATAAAAGAAACATCAGATCAGTAATGGTAGAAGGAGGCGGATTTACACTGCAACAATTTATTTCAAGTAATGTGTGGGATGAGATTCGTTTGTTTACTGGCCAACATCATCTGGTCAATGGCATGCCTTCACCTGACCTCGAGCTAATTCCTACAAAATCTATTCAAGTGGGCGTAGACCAATTGGATTATTACTACGCAGCAACATGATATTTCTATTCTTCAGTATTCTAACGAATGCTGCTATCTATATTATCTTCAAATGGTTTGACATCAAAGGCATTCGCGTATTCGAAGCAATTGTATTCAACTACCTCACCGCATTCACACTTGGCCTTACGATGGTGGATGACTTATCCACCACTGTTGCGACAGCACTTCAGTGGCCCACTTGGTCGTGGGCGGGTATTGGAATGGGAACATTCTTCATCTCGATTTTCTATACTATGGCAATCACTGCGCAGCGCGTGGGTGTTTCAGTGGCAACGATTGCCTCCAAAATGTCGCTTGCATTAGTCGTGGTGCTCTTTGCAATCACTGATCCTAATGAGCACATCGGTTGGCTCAAATGGACTGCCATCGGTTTCGCACTTGCTGGGGTTGTTTTTGTTTCTATTCAAAAAGATGTAAAAGCATTTGAGTGGAAAATGATTGGCTTCCCTCTCATCATTTTATTAGGCGGTACCCTTGTAGATTTCTCCATCGCTCACTTCTCTACCTATCCGACCAATGAAAGCGAAATGGATTTGTATTCATGCCTTCCATTTCTGACGTCAGCGGTGATTGGGTTTACGATTATTGGAATAAAATTCATAAAAGGCAATTATCAATTGCGCCTGAGAGAAGTACTTGCAGGTATCCTTTTAGGATGCGTTAATTACGGATCGATATTCTTCTTAGTTCGAGTCTATAATGCTGGAATATGGCCAAAATCAACGGTTCTCCCGCTTAACAACCTTAGTGTGGTCATTGTATGCGCCATCTTTGCCATTATTTTTTTCAAAGAAAAACTATCAAAGCTCAACATCATCGGCATTGTTTTCAGCATTTTGTCGCTCATTCTTTTACTGAATTGTTAGTAATACCGCTTGTGTAATCGGCACTGTAGAAGTATTGGATTAATTATATTTGCTTCTATGAAATCTATTTGTATTGCCGCGGCGGCTCTTGTATTGAGCGTAAACGCACTTTCGCAGAATCCACTTTGGGAAGATAAATTCAAACAACTAGGCCCAGAACTCGCTACTCCAAATGACCAACGAACCGCAAGTGGCGCGCCTGGAAAAGACTACTGGCAACAACAAGCTGATTACAACATCAAACTACGTCTCGACGATGAAACGCAGCGCCTCTATGGTGAAGAGGTGATCACGTATCACAACAACTCTCCAGATGTTCTCTACTACCTCTGGTTGCAATTAGATCAAAACAACATGTCGAAAGACAGTGATGCATACCTCACTGAGCAAAGCAAAATCGACGATCGCATGGGACTGAATGATCTCATTGATCTAAACCCATGGTTCGATGGTGGTTTCAAATTAGAGCAAGTAAAAGACGCATCAGGCAAGGATCTTAAATACACTGTCAATAAAACAATGATGCGCATCGATCTTGAAACTCCGCTCAAGGCAGGTGCAGTTTATACTTTCAAAATTAAGTGGTGGTATAATATCAATGATCGTATCAGAGTAGGCGGAAGATCTGGCTATGAATATTTCGATACCGATAAAAACTACCTCTATACCATCGCTCAATTCTATCCTCGCATGGTGGTCTACACCGACTATGCTGGATGGCAGCACAAGCAATTCTTGGGAGGAGGCGAATTCACTTTGAACTTCGGAAATTATAATGTGTCTATCACTGTTCCTTCTGATCATATCGTAGCATCAACTGGTGTTCTACAAAACCCGAAGGATGTTTTGACTGCTGAGCAAAACAAGCGATTTGAGCAAGCAAAGAATGCAACATCTCCTGTTATCATTGCTACACAAGACGAGGCTATTGAGCGAGAAAAAACAAAAAGCAAAACAGAAAAAACGTGGGTTTTCAAAGCAGACAATGTGCGTGACTTCGCCTTCGCGACTTCCCGTAAATTCATCTGGGACGCACAGTCTGTATCGATCAATGGAAAGAAACCTTTAGCAATGTCTTTCTATCCTAAAGAGGGAAATCCACTATGGGAACAATACAGCACTCGTGCAGTTGCACACACGCTCAATGTCTACTCTAAGCACACCATCGACTACCCATACCCTGTGGCAATTTCTGTTCACAGCAAATGGATTGGTATGGAATATCCAATGATCTGCTTTAATGGCGGTCGTCCTGAGGCGGATGGAACATATAGCGAGAACACCAAAATCGGAATGATCTCTGTGATTATTCACGAAGTTGGACACAACTTCTTCCCGATGATCATCAATAGCGATGAGCGTCAATGGACATGGATGGATGAAGGGTTGAATACTTTCATGCAATACATGGCAGAGAAAGAATTTGATCGCGACTATCCTACTCGCCGCGGTCCTGCGCGAAATATTGTTGACTATATGAAAGGTGACAAATCGAAGATGTCGCCTATTATGACGAACTCCGAAAGCATCTATCAATTCGGGAACAATGCTTATGGCAAGCCTGCTACCGCTTTGAATATCCTTAGAGAAACAATAATGGGTCGTGAATTATTCGACTATGCATTTAAAGAATATGCTAGAAGATGGGCATTCAAACACCCTACTCCAGACGACTTCTTCCGCACTATGGAAGATGCAAGCGCTGTGGATCTCGACTGGTTTTGGAGAGGTTGGTTCTATGGAACACAACACTGTGACATGAGTCTTTCTAAGGTACAGCTTTTCAAAATCAATACACGCAATCCTAAGATTGAAAAGGAATTTGAAAAGCAGCGCGATGAAGAACAACCGACGGATATTTCATTGATGCGAGATAAAGAGGCAGGAATGATCACTGTGGTAGATACAGATCCAAAAGCATCAGATTTCTATACGACCTACGATCCATATAAAGTAACATCTCTCGATGTGAAAGAATATGAAGAGTACATCAAGCGCTTGACAGAAGAAGAGAAAGCAGAATTGAATGCCGATAAATTCTACTATGAAGTAACAGTAGATAACGTGGGTGGTTTGATCATGCCAGTGATTATCGAATTCGAATTCATCGATGGAACCAAGCGTCAAATGCACATTCCAGCGGAAATCTGGAAGCGTTCTGAACCGAGCATTACAAAAGTATTTTCTCTAGAAAAAGAAGCGAAAAGCATCACATTAGACCCACTACTCGAAACAGCAGATGTAGAGTTGAACAACAACTTCTGGCCTGCGCGTATTGTGCCATCCAAGTTTGAATTGTTCAAGCAAGGACAACCAAGAAGCGAGGAAAACCCTATGCAGCGAGCAAAGCGCGAGTAATACTAAACGCGCTTCAAATCATATTGAAGCGCTAATTGCTCCTCTCCTTCGGGGGTAATGTTATATGCTCGAATGATTATTTCAGTATTGGAAATGATTTCCAATGTTGTTCTCCACCCCCATGTTTGCTCATTGTTTTCACCTGCTACATAATGGCCTGTAGCATTAAAGACATTGTCTTGGACATTGCCGCTAGCGTACATCATAAATGTGCCCGTGTGAAAAGTGTCGACCCAATTGAGTTCGTACGTACTCAGCTTTAAGTAAAGTCCAAAAAGCATTTTGCCTTCAATGGGAGTATCCTGAAATGCTGAAGTGTATTGCCATTCTAAGAATCTGCCTCCAAGAATGGATGTGAAGGTTCCTGAAATTGAAGCTGTGTCGATAGGATGGTCAGGCTCGAACCAAACGCGGTTTGTACCCTTCCATTTACCTTCTAATTGCATCATGCCTTTATGAAAGCCATGCGCTATCGATTCCTCAAATTTCATAGTAGTTTGATATAAGAATCGAAAGTAGGAAAAATAAAATAGTCTTAAATCAATTTGATGCGATCCATCAATTGATCTTTGAATGTTCTGCTGATCGGCACATCCTTCGTTGGCATCTTTACATTGAAATTTGCCATATCAATATCTTCAATCATGTCCATATTGATTACGAAGTTTCTATTCACTTGAATGAACTTATCGCGAGGAAGTTTCTCCAAAAGATCTTTCAATGAAATTTTGCAGTTAATCATTCGCTGACCAACACTTAGTGCAGAGTATTTTCCATCCACTTCTACAAACTCAATATCCTTGATATAGAGTTTTTTCAATCTGTTACCTACTCTAGTGTAAAGGCATTCTTCTACAGGAGCAATATCGGTGGTGAATCCAACCAGGTCACGCGAGTGTTCGACTGCTAAAGAAACCGAACGCTCGAAATTGACACGATCAATTGGCTTTGCGATGAACGCTAGAGGCGTCGCTAGTTTTGCTTTGTTAAAGAACTCTTCATTATTGTATGCCGTCAAGAACAAGACAGGAGCGCGACGAATCTCGTGCATCTTCTTAGCCAGCTCGATTCCATTGGTGGTACCATTTATACTGATATCACAAATAACAACCTGAGGATGTTTAATGGTAAAAAGCACGAGAGCATCGACAGCGTTGTCTGCAAAGCCCACTAATTCATGCCCCATTTCTTTGAGAATAATCTCAAGGTTTGCGCGAACGACCATGTCGTCCTCCACAACAAGGATTTTTGCTACAGTATTCATCTCGTATAATAATAAGTGTTTTAGTGTGTTTGATAAAAATCCAATTATTGGGTTCTTAACTGCACAAAGAAAACATATTATATATTTAAGAAGCAATACCACTTGTACCCACGCAATCGTCATTCATGACCTAAAACGAGCAAAAAGCCACAAAACACCCTATTCCGATTGATTTTGGCACGGGGTAAAGCAAGTCCACTACCGACATTTTTCAAGGCACAATCAGCCAAAATCTAGTCATGAAAAACAAAACATCATAACTTACTGAATAACAACTTTTTATATTTAATACCAGAAAAACGAAAGTCGACCAAAATTTTAAAACAAACGACTGCCTTAAGAATAACACCGACTAATAAAAACTACTTATCTCGCTCAAAAGCGGTATTATTTGCATTTGTAAAACTTCATACCGCGAAAACAGTCTTTTTTTCAACTCAAAAATGGAATGCTGTCTTCATTTTCCCAAATTCACTATCTTTGCACCGCTTAACAATCTAGATATGAGTAGTGTTGAAACAGAAGAATTAGTACTTGAAGATGTAGCAGCGGTTGATACCAGCAAGCTTGTTCTTCACAATGATGAAGTAAATACATTTGACTTTGTCATTGATGCACTAATGCAAGTTTGCGGTCATGAAAGAATTCAGGCTGAGCAATGCACTCTACTGGTACACTATAAAGGCAAATGTGATGTAAAGAATGGTGAGTTTTCTAAACTTGAGCCCATGTGCATCGCGCTCCTCGACAGAGGCCTTTCAGCTGAGATTCAGTAATCCCTACACCCCCATCGAAATATGAAAAAAACTCTTGCAGCAATGGCTGTTCTATTAAGCCTTGCTTATGTCGTATCGTGCACTAAAGTGCCAATTACGGGAAGAAAACAAATGAACCTCGTTCCTGAAAGTGAAATGATCGGAATGAGCTTGACTGCATACTCTGATTTTCTAAGTAAAAGTTATGTAGTTCCAAATTCTGATGCACGCACTCAAATGGTGCAACGTATCGGGAATAAAATTAAAACATCTGTAGAAAAATTTCTTACAGACAATAACCAATCGAATCGCGTGGAAGGATTCCAATGGGAATTCAATCTCGTTGATGATCCAACTGTAAACGCATGGTGCATGCCTGGAGGTAAAGTAGTTGTTTACACAGGAATCCTTGGAGTAACACAAGACGAACAAAGCCTCGCGGTTGTAATGGGACACGAAATCGCGCACGCTGTTGCACGTCACGGAAATGAACGTATGAGTCAAGGTATATTGATCCAAGGAGCAGGTGCGACACTTGGTGCTTTGATGTCTGATAAACCAGATCTTGCAAAAAACATTTTCCTTCAATCATATGGCATCGGAAGTCAACTGGGAATGTTGGCTTATAGCAGAAATCACGAAAGTGAAGCCGATAAACTCGGACTCGTTTTTATGGCTATGGCCGGTTATGATCCGAACGCAAGCATTGGATTCTGGCAACGCATGTCTTCTACTGGAGGACAAGCGCCACCTGAGATTCTTAGCACTCACCCAAGTGATGAAACGCGCATAAACACACTCAAAGAGTTTATGCCTGAAGCAATGAAATATTACAAACCGTAATTTTTTCATTCACACAAAACGGTTCATCACGCTGTTGAAAAATCGAAGTTTTGAGTTTTCACAAACACCCTTTATCCCTTAGGATGAAGGTAATTTTGAAACACTAATTAGATTAAGCTTTTAACGTATGATGCAAGACCGATTGAAAATGATTGAGAATATGCTCGAAACAAATCCGAAGGATAGTTTCTTGCACTACGCAGCTGCGTTAGAAAATCACAAGAATGGTGATATCAATCAAGCCATTAAAATTCTAAAATCAATCGTAAAAAACGATCCGAATTATTTGGCAAGCTATTACCAACTCGGTAAATTCCTCGAAGAAAAAGGAAAGATGGAAGAAGCCATCGAAGTCTATCTCGCAGGAAAAGATGTTGCCAAAAAACAAAGTGATATGAAAACGCTCGGTGAATTATCAGAAGCTCTCATGTTGCTCGACGTTTACGAAGATTGATGAAGAACATCGCATTCTATTGTAGTTCGATAAGTTGGGGCGGTCTCGAGATGAACACTGTGCGCTATGCAAAGTGGATGACCGAACTAAATTATCGAACTATTTTATTTTGCGTCAAAGACTCTCCCATTCATAAAGAAGCCCTAGCTCTTCAACTGCCCATTGTTCTTGTTGAACACAACAAAAAATATGGAGACTTCAAAAATATCTTTCGTGTAAAAGCGCTTTTCCAAA
Organism: Flavobacteriales bacterium; assembly: GCA_027491215.1. Taxonomy (GTDB): domain Bacteria; phylum Bacteroidota; class Bacteroidia; order Flavobacteriales_D; family Sanyastnellaceae; genus JAIXWP01. The sequence continues at coordinate 53,370 of JAIXWP010000021.1, forward strand.
CCAATAATATCGATATCATTTGGTTTCGCGACACCCGCGATATGTCGCTTCTTGGTTGGGTCAAAAGACTTTCTTCTAAAAAATATTTCTTGATCTATCAGCAAGCAATGCAGCTTGGCGTCTCTAAAAAAGATCCCATTCACACGTTGCGTTTTCGCGCTATTGACTTATGGATTTCTACACTTGATTTTTTAAAGAATCAAGTACTTGAAAAAACCAATGTGCGCGCGAGTCAAATCGCTACAATCCCGCTTGGCGTTGATACGAGTCGATTCAACTCACCTGCCCTATCGAAAGAACAAGCGCGTACTCAACTCAACATCCCACAAGATGCATGGGTCGTTGGAATACTGGGACGGATCGATCCACTGAAAGGTCAACACACATTGATCAATGCGCTTCAAATTTCAAAGGACAATATCTCTGCTATCGTCATGGGTGAATCCACCAAAAACGAAGGCAATGAATATGAGATTAGTCTCAAGAAAAAAGTACGCTCACTAGGATTGGAAAAACGTGTTTTTTTCAAACCCTACAGCAAGGACGTTCAAACATTCTATCGCGCCATCGATGCATTTGTTCTTGCAAGCGCGGGCGAAACATTCGGCACCGTTACCATTGAGGCGATGAGTTTTGGCCTTCCTGTCATCGGTACAAATAGCAGCGGTACTCCTGAAATTCTTGATCATGGAAATGCTGGTCTTCTCTTCGAACCAGATAATGCCATCGAATTAGCAGATGCTCTTTATATGCTTTATCACGATATTTCTGCAGCAAAAGAAATAGGCGAAAAAGGAAAAGCTCGCTTCCTGAAATTGTATTCCAAAGAAGCGAGCCTTCAAGCTATTGATGCAGAAATCAACCGCAGAATTGCAAGACGCTAGTCATTGCAAAGTGTGCCGAAGATTCCCATAAATTCAATTAAGTCATTAACGGTAATAATGCCGTTGCCATCCATATCTCCTGGACATCCTGCTTGTGTTCCAAATTGACATGAGCCATCGTCTATAGATGCATCTGCATTGTAGTTGATTGCTGAAGGATAAGTGCATCCTGGAATTCCACCTAGAATTACCCAAGGAATTTGATTGGACGCACGCGTACATTCACCATTCGATGCATTCACTGAAAACAATCCTGCAGTAGCTGGTGCATAAGCTTGTGATGTTGCTCCAGGAATTTGCGTAGTTCCATTGAACCACCAATATGATGTTGCAGGTGTTGACTCAAGTGAACCTGCTTCATTCAACGAAATAGTTGGTTGAAATTCTCCACATGCATCTTTGATTTTTGCAATCACTCCACCCTGTCTTACAATGTAAAGCTCACCCGCTGCGTCTTCTTGTATCGCCGTTACAGCGCTTCCTGCAGAACCATAATTTGTGGTGGTATATCCTGAGCTTGCATTACCAGTAATACCATACAATACTCCTGCGCAATAATCAGTGAAGAAATAGATGCCATTCATTGCAGGGTATTTTGATCCACGATAAACTACTCCTCCAGTGATCGAACAAAAACTAGTCGGTGCGCTGTGTGAATATTGCTGCACAGGAAACACCATGGTACTCGCCGCAGCGCAAGCCGCTGTGTTGTAAGTAGCATTTCCCTCATAACATCTCCATCCATAATTTTCTCCGCCTGTAGATGATGCAGGTCTGAAATTCACTTCTTCCCATGCGTTTTGTCCTACATCTGCAATCCAGATATCTCCTGTTTGTCTATCAAAAGAAAACTTCCAAGGATTGCGAAGACCATACGACCAAATTTCATCTTGCGTACCAGATACTCCTACGAAAGGATTATCAGATGGAACTGCGTATGGAAATGCACTATCCACATCAAGTCGCAACATTTTTCCTAAAAGATCATTCAAGTTTTGCGCGCGATTACCCGGGTCACCCGCGCTGCCTCCATCGCCCATTCCGATGTACAAATAGCCATCTGGACCAAATGCAATGTGGCCGCCGTTGTGATTACCGAATGGTTGATTGATGGTGATAATCGTTTGAGCAGAACTAGGAGTTGCTACATTGGGATTTGCGCTCACTTGGTAGCGTGCCACCACAGTGTTGCCTGAAGTATTGGTGTAGTTGATATAGAAATATCCATTGCTCGCATAGTTAGGATGAAAAGCCAATCCCAATAACCCACGCTCGCTGCCGCTGCTGAGTAATGAGCCAACATTCAAGAAAGTACCGATATAGGCTCCAGTGGTATCTACTATCTCAATCTTACCTGTATTTTTTTCCAAAATAAACAAACGATTATCGTTGCAATGGTAGAGCCCCACTGGACCGTTCAGTCCAGAGTAAAATGTCTCTAGCTCAACAGTAACAGGTGTTACATTCTGAGCAGTGCTCCATACTCCGCAAAGTAGGGTAGCGAATAAGAATAGTAATTTCTTCATGAATTTTGGTTTGAATCAAATGTAGTGAAAATCAATTTTACTCTTTTTTCAATTAAGTTTGAACCGTGCAACGCTGGCTTCTCCTTTTAACCGTCCTATTCCATGTGCAAGTATTTGCGCAGTCGGATACCTGTAATCTTGGAAAGGGAAAATTTGCGTTGATAACAAACGGTGGCTATATCATCCCCCATCGTGAAGAGATGCGCCATTTGATTCAGGGACACTCCTTCGGGGCGGCCATTCAGTTTAACCAAAAAACACAAGGTACCAAGGCTTGGCACAAGGCTTATAATTATCCTGAGCTCGGATTAGAACTTGCTTTTAATACTACAGGAAATAGAGAACAGCTGGGCGATCAAATCGCCTTGTCTTATATGATTCATTTGCCTCTTCATCCATTTCGTGAGCAAGAGAAAAAACACGCATTCAAACATTACCTCAGTCTAGGACTAGGTGCGGGGTATGCTACCAAGAAATGGGAGTTAAGGGACAATACACAATCATTAGTGCTAGGCAGTCATTTGAATACATCTGTGATGCTGCAATATGGAATTGCTATCCTACAGACTAAGCACATAGAACTCCGCACAGGGATTCGTTTGCATCACTTGTCCAATGGCGCATTTCAATTACCCAATCTAGGAACGAATAATTTTCTTTACTTCATTTCACTTCATCAAAGAAGAAATGATGAAGTGAAACTGGTACGAGAATTCACACCATTTTCTCCTAAGTGGAATACATGGATTGGACTAACTGGCGGGGCAAAAGAAATATCGCCACCGGGACAGAAAAAATATCCTTCCCTCACACTTCATCTTTTGCAAGAGCGTCATCAGACTTTTAAAAGCTCTTTTGGACTTGGTTTAGACATGATGTTCAATTCAGCGGTAAAGGCGCTCAGAGAGCGCAATGTAGGTGCTGATGTAGCTTGGAAAGACAGCGCTCGCTTGGGGGCGGTCGTATCGTATGGCATTCACTTCAATGATTTTCAATTGCGCATTCAACAAGGCGTTTATGTGCTCAATACTTGGTCGGGGGATGGAAGTTTGTATCACCGTTTTTCATTGCGCTATTTGATCAAAGATCATCTCACTGTGCAAGTAGGACTTAAAACACATTTTGCTAAAGCAGATCATGCTGAAATTGGTATTGGATGGAATCTATGAAGCAACTGACCAAATATCTCCTATTGCTTTGCTTGATAGTATTCACATCATGCGATAAAGAAACAGCGCCCGATTGTTTTAAGAAGGCAGGTGAAGAAGTGACTGTTCGACGTGAATTGTCAGCATTCAATGAAATTGAAATTACCGATTACCTATTTATCGAACTCATTCAATCAGCAGACCGCCATATTGAAGTCGTGGGGCCTAAAAATATTTTACCAAAAATCATCACTGAAGTCAGCGATGAAAAACTATTTATTGAAAATACGAATACATGCAATTTCGTTCGTTCATTCAAAAATAGAGTAACGATAAAAATTTATGCTCCCTCATTTACTTTTATCACCAATAGAGGGACTGGCGATATCAAATCGATTGGTACATTGAGTGGGTCATATTTAAAGATAGAAAACAAACACGCATCGGGAAAAATAGAACTCAACTTTGAAGGCGATAGTCTTGCAGCCTATACACAGACAGGCGTTTCAGAGATGATTATAAAGGGAGAAGTCACGAAGGTAGAATTATTCAATCAAGGCTTGGGCTTGATGGATGCTCGCGACTTACGAAGTCATGTAGCTTATGTCAACAACAGCACCATCAACGATATCTATGTCAATACGGATGGTTACTTGTTTGGAAGAATTGATTTTTCAGGAAACATCTATGTGCGCTCTAATCCTACGCAAATAGACCAAGCGATCACAGGCTCAGGAAAAATTATAGCGATCCCTTAGGATAAAATGGAGCTAATTTCTCCAAGACATGCGCTGGACACTTCATTGGGCGGCCCGTATGCTTATCCACAAAAACCAAATCTGTTGTAGCTCGATTGATAATGGTATCTCCTGAATAGGTTTCATATGAGAACTTTAGCCTCACACCAGGAAGTTCAGTGATCATTGTTTTGATCATTATTTCATCATCATAATATGCAGGCTTGATGAATCGAATACTGTACTCACTCACAGGAAGTAAAACACCTTCATCTTCTAGTTCTCTGTACGTAATGCCCAGTTGGCGTAAGGCTTCCACGCGTGCTACTTCGAAGTATGTTGCGTAATTTCCATAATATGCATAGCCCATTCGATCGGTTTCTGCATATCTAATTCGAATAAAAGTTTCCGTTTGATACATACCGCAATTTATAATCTTTGTTAGTTGTGTAAACGTACCTCGCCATTCACAATTAATTTTTGTATGTTTATAACCACGCAGGTACAAACTACGCGATGAGGGGATGGAAACGCCCTTTTTGGGGTAAGGAAGTGAAATAGAATAGATTATTTTCTGATACCTAAACTAGATAGTCAACACCTGTCAGAAATATTGAAGAATCAAGGGGTTGGTGAAAAAATGTTGTAAAGTCAAACTTTCTATAAAGTCAATAGCAAACAGTTTTTTTTTTTCACTTTTTTCATCATTCTTTTGCGAAGGATTAGAACAGATAAACTACTTTAGCGGACTAAGCCTTACAATTTCTACAATAACCGAATTAACCATACTTATATTTTAGCATGAAGAAGGACCACAATCAGGTTTGGCAAAGCTGCCTCGATGTAATCAAAGACAATGTAAGTCCTCAAGGATTTAAGACCTGGTTCGAGCCTATTAAACCTGTTAAGCTAGAAGATAGCGTTTTGACTATTCAAGTTCCATCTCAGTTTTTCTATGAGTGGTTAGAAGAACACTACGTTACGCTGCTTAAAAAGATTATTCGCAAAGAACTTGGAACTGATGGCAGATTGGAATATTCCATCATCATGGAAAACAATCTGAACAACAGCAACCCGTACACGATTAAAGTTCCTACCAGCAATCGTAAAGCTGTTAAGAATGCACCAGTGAATATGCCGTTGGATCTTGGAGAATCTCCAATCAAAAATCCATTCATCATTCCTGGATTACGCAAATTGAATGTGGATTCTAACTTGAATCCAAACTACTCATTCGAAAACTTCATTGAAGGTGATTGCAATAGACTTGCACGCAGTGCTGGCTTCGCGGTAGCGAACAAGCCCGGCGGTACCGCTTTCAATCCTCTCCTTATCTATGGTGGTGTAGGTCTTGGTAAAACTCACCTTGCACACGCTATCGGTATCGAGATCAAGAATAAGTATCCTGAGAAAACTGTTCTTTACGTTAGCTCTGAAAAGTTCACTCACCAATTCATCGATGCGGTTAGAAACAACACAGTAAACGATTTCTCTCACTTCTATCAAATGATGGACGTGTTGATCATCGACGACGTTCAGTTCTTCTCTGGTAAAGAGAAAACACAAGATGTATTCTTCCACATCTTCAATCATCTGCACCAAACTGGAAAGCAAATCATCCTTACAAGTGATAAGCCTCCAGTGGAAATGCAAGGAATGGAACAACGCCTTCTTTCTCGCTTCAAGTGGGGATTGAGCGCAGACCTTCAAGTACCTTCTCTTGAGACGCGTATCGCGATCTTGAAAAAGAAAATGTACGCTGACGGTATCGACCTTCCAGATGAAGTTGTAGAATACCTAGCATACTCTATCACTACCAACGTTCGTGAACTAGAAGGTGCTCTTATTTCATTGATTGCACAATCATCATTGAACAAGAAGTCTATCAACTTGGATCTTGCCAAGCAAATGATCGACAAGTTTGTGAAGAATACTGCACGTGAAGTAAGCATCGACTATATCCAAAAAGTAGTGTGTGATTACTTCGATCTTCCTATCGAATTGTTGAAGAGCAAGACGCGTAAGCGTGAGATTGTTCAAGCTCGTCAGATTGCAATGTATTTTGCTAAGAAGATGACGAAGAGCAGCCTTGCAAGCATCGGTGCACACTGCGGTGGAAAAGACCACGCAACTGTACTTCACGCTTGCCGCACTGTAAACAACCTTCAAGAGACAGACAAGCACTTTAGAAAATATCTAGAAGATCTAGAAAAGAAATTAAGCATTGCTTAATTAATCATGTAAAAAGAAAAAACCTCGGCATGCCGAGGTTTTTTTTTATCCATCATCAATCAGGTTTACTTCTCACAAATCTCTTTGATAGAAGCCAACCCACTTTCGTAATCTTTTCCAATCATATCTGCTCCTCCCATTACTAGCATCAATCCTCTAAACATAAAAGCGACATCGTCTCCTTTCATATCCCATGTCACCTTAGTGCCCGTTCCTTCTGGTGCAATATTAAAAGTAGCATAGCTAATGCCATCCCAACCATCAAACTTCAAAGCACTGGTTACTTTTTGATTTGGAACAATCTCAGAAATACTTTGCTCTCCATTTCCTTGTGACTCACTCTTCCAAGACATTTTATGACCTACTGTGCCTGGATTGCCAGCAATCACCGGCTTCATGCTTGGATCATTCTTTTGCCAAGGCGACCATTTCATCCATTGATTGTAATCACTCACTAAAGCAAACACTTCTTCTGAAGTAGCATTGATTGTGACCGAACGTTCTGTGTTCATTGACTTAGGACCTACAATGCACAAGATCACATAAACAGAGATAAGTAGCACTAGTCCAACTCCTAGAATTTTGAGCAGTTTCATGATGATTTTGGTTTTGATTATTATTAGTGTAAACGAATATATTCAAATATGCTGAACCTCAGTCGTGAATATCTTGCAAAAAAGAAAGTGTAAATAATACACTTACGTTTTTGCATAGTTATTATATTTGGCTTAATTACATGAATCCTGCATATGCAAGTCTCCGCAAGAAACGAAAAGTATTCAGCAAAATATTATCCCGATGCTGTGACATCCTGGGATCAAAAAGGAAATTTATTTTACTTCCACTGTAGCGACACGCAACTTGAAGTTCGCGTTGTGAATGATAAAGTAATTCGATTTAGATATGCTCCTGAAAGTCGCTTCGCACGCGACTTTTCTTATGCTGTACAAGCAGATCTTCAGGACAGTTTAATTTCACTCAGCGCGTTTGATGATGGTGAAAATGTAGCCATCATTACTACACAAGTAAAGTGCTTTATCAATAAATCAAATCTCACTATTCGCATTACGGATCATCAAGGAATGGTGATTTGTGAAGACGAAGCAGGCTTCCATTGGCAGCACTACCTCTGGAAAGGCGGTAAGATTGTTTATTGCTCTAAAAAAATTCAAGAAGGCGAAGTGTTCTACGGTCTTGGTGACAAGCCTTGTGAACTACAAATTCGTGGAAAGCGATTTGAGAACTACGGCACGGATGCTTACGCATACGGGGCTGACACGGATCCTCTTTACAAAAACATTCCATTCTACTACGGCTTACATCACGGAAAATCATACGGTATTTTCTTCGATAATACTTTCCGTACACTTTTCGATTTCGGCAGCGAACGTCCTGATGTATCTAGCTTCTGGGCACGTGGTGGAGAAATGTGTTATTACTTCATTTACGGGCCCAAGATGCTCGAAGTGGCTGAAGAGTTCTCTAATCTAACAGGAAAGCCTGAATTGCCTCCTATGTGGGCGTTAGGCTATCACCAATGCAGATGGAGCTACTTCCCAGATAGCAAGGTAAAAGATGTAGCCATGGAATTCCGCAAGCGCGGTATCCCATGCGATGTCATGTATCTCGACATCGACTACATGGAAGGCTTCCGATGTTTTACCTTCTCAAAAGAATATTTCCCAGACCCAAAAGGTCTCACCAAACAATTGCAGGACGAAGGATTCAAAACGGTCGTGATCATTGACCCTGGAATCAAAGTAGATCCAGAATATAGCATTTACACCGATGGATTAAAGAACGATGTGTTCTGCAGAAGACAAGACGGTGCTTTGATGGAAGGTGATGTATGGCCCGGCAAATGCGTGTTTCCAGACTTCACCAACCCTCGCGTGCGCGACTGGTGGAGTGATCTATTCGGTGTACTCATGGAAAACGGTGTAGCAGGAGTTTGGAATGACATGAACGAACCTGCTGTTTTTGAAATAGGAACATTCCCAGAAGATGTACGCCACGACTATGATGGAGAATCAGTGAGCCATCGTAAAGCACACAATGTGTATGGACACTTGATGGCGAAAGCCACTTATCAAGGTTTGAAAAAACACATGATGCCAAAACGTCCTTTCGTGATTACACGAAGCGCTTATGCAGGTATCCAAAAATGGAGCAGCGTATGGACAGGAGATAATACTGCTACTTGGGAGCATCTTTGGATTGCATCTCAACAATGCCAACGCTTGAGCATCTCTGGTGTTTCATTCGCTGGAAGCGATGTGGGTGGATTTATCGGCGAGCCAGATGGAGAGCTATACACTCGTTGGGTACAAATGGCGGCGTTTCATCCATTCATGCGCACACACAGTGCAAGCAATGAAACGGGATTCGATCAAGAACCATGGAGCTTTGGCCCCTTCTATGAAGCCATATGCAAGCGCTTCATTCAAATGCGCTACCGCCTCCTTCCCTATCTCTACACTACGTTCTGGCAAAACTATCGCAATGGAACTCCGATGTTGAGACCACTTGTATTCGTTGATCAGGACAATTCAGATACATACGGACGCAACGAAGAATTTATGATCGGTGATCATTTATTGATCGCTCCCGTTTCTTCACCAGGAGAAAAAACAAAACGAGTTTATCTGCCTTCAGGTGGTTGGTATTATCACTGGAATGACAGCTATCACAAAGGCCGCCAAGAAGTAACCGTTGCCGCGCCTATTCAACATATTCCATTCTTTATTCGTGAAGGAGCTATTATCCCGACATGGCCTCAGATGCAATTTGTAGGTGAAAAGAAAGTAAAAGAAATCACATTGCATGTATTCTATAAAGATGGAAAAGAAGAAAGCTTCCTCTATCTCGATGATGGCGAAAACATGGGCTATAAAAACAGCCACTATCGCATCATTCGATTTGAAGTAAAAGGAAGTAAAAACGATTTCCAAATCAGACAAAATACGCTTGGTCACTATATCGACTCCGCAGAGAAATTCAAAGTAATTGTTACCGGTATTCCATTCGAATCAAACGAATTCGTTGTGGATGGAAAGTCGCACCAAATCAGCGAAAGAAACCGTGCGATTGGAAAATTGAAATTTACAATTGATAAGAAATTCCACGAAATCATCATACGATAATGAAAAAGAAATCAAGTGTGGTTATTAGTAAACCATTCGATAAAATAGGACAAAGTCGTGTCATCATCGAGAATGTTTCACCTCAAGTTGAAGGTGGACTTTATCCTGCAAAGCGGGTGATAGATGAATGGGTAGGAATTGAAGCAGATGTGTTTACTGACGGTCACGATGAAGTGAGCGCAGTGCTTGTGTACCGCGCTGCTGGCGCGAGAAACTGGTCGGAGGTTTCAATGAAACACATCGGCAACGATCGCTTTCAAGCATTCTTTCAACTAGAAAGGCAAGGATATTATGAATTCACTATTCGTGGATTCATCAATCACGTAAGCACTTGGCAGCACGCGTTCAGAAAGCGAATACATGATAATGATCAACGTGAACTATTGGTGCAACTGCAAATAGGGTTGGATTATATCCAACGCATTGCCACCAAATATGCGAAAGCAAAAACACATGCAAAGAAGTGGATCACTGCATTACAAGGTGATGACGCTGTACAACAAGCGGCCAGCACGGAATTGGAGCAATTCATTCAACAATTTCCGCTCGAAGAATTTGCTACTTCATTCGAAAAAACGCTTCAAGTAGTGGCGCATCGCAAGCGCGCAGGATTTAGTGCATGGTACTCATTCTTCCCAAGAAGCGCTGCGCAACCGGGTTCTGATCACGGCACATTCAAAGATTGCGAATTGCTTTTGCCTCGCGTCAAAGAAATGGGATTTGATATCGTGTACTTCCCTCCCATTCACCCCATCGGTGAAGCTTTCAGAAAAGGAAAAAACAACAGCCTCAATGCTGGTCCCGACGAACCCGGTTGTCCATACGCGACAGGTTCTAAAGACGGAGGACACAAAGACATTCTATCAGAACTTGGAACACTTGCTGATTTCAAACGCTTCATTAAAAAAGCGGCTGAACTCGATTTAGAAGTAGCAATGGACTTCGCTATCCAATGCAGTCCTGATCATCCCTATGTGAAAAAATATCCGCAGTGGTTTAAGTGGCGCCCAGACGGCACAGTACAATATGCGGAAAACCCTCCCAAGAAATACCAAGATGTGTTACCACTTGATTTCGAAAATGAAGATTGGGAAAATATGTGGGTTGAACTCAAAGGCATCCTTGACTACTGGATTAATATTGGAATTAAAATCTTCCGTGTGGATAATCCGCACACCAAGAGTTTTGTGTTCTGGCAATGGTGCTTAAGCGAGATCGAAAAAGAACATCCTGATGTGATTTTCTTGAGCGAAGCATTCACTCGTCCACGCATCATGGAAAACCTTGCTAAGAAAGGCTTTCACCAGAGTTATACCTATTACACTTGGAGAAATAGCAAGTCTGAATTGATTCAATACATGCAAGACTTAACACAGTCTCCGTTACGTGAGTATTTCCGTCCGAATTTTTGGCCAAACACACACGACATCAATCCTTACATCACGCAAAGCGGACATGAGCCACAATTCATTTTGCGCTACTTCCTCGCGGCAACACTTTCTTCTAATTACGGCGTATTCGGTCCTTGCTATGAACTTCTCGAACATGCCGCCATACCCGGAAAAGAAGAATATTTGGACAGCGAAAAATATGAAGTACGTCATTGGGATTGGAATCATCGCAACAAATTGATGCATGTGATTGCAATGGTGAATAAACAACGCAATGCGAACACTGCATTCCATTTTACCAATAACTATCAAAATTGCTTCATTGAAAATGATCAAATGATGGCTTGGTTAAAAGTTTACGGAGATAATAAAATTCTTTGTGTCGCTAATCTTGATGCATACAATAAGCAAAGCGCTGCTGTGCATATCCCATTAGATGCTATCGGAAAATATGAAGGTCAAGCCTATGTGGTGCACGATCTTATTACAGATGAAAAGTACACTTGGTACGGAAGCAAGAATTATGTAGAGCTTGATCCATACCGACTGCCATTTCATTTGTTTAGAATAGAAGATATCTGATGAAAAAATAATCCCTACCCTATGATTGCTGCTATCTCTACTTCTCTTGATTGGTTGGATTTTGAACGTGATAAAGAAGCCCAACAACAATTACTAATGATTCTTCCTCCCATCATGCAAAGTGCTCGATGGTTTGGAGGAAAGGCCTATAAAATCAAGGATCTCAAAACAGACCATTGTCTGCCTTTCGAATCAAATGGGTGTAGGTATTATTTATTTGTAGTAGAAACCAACTACGAGGATCATCCCACGGAATACTATATGATTCCATTGGGACTGAACAACTCAGAACTTGGACAACCGCTTGCGCAAATCACCTTTGGCGAAAGCGTTTCTTTTCTTCACGATGCTTGCTACCTCGATGACTTTCACGAGGCACTTTTTGTACATATTACAAAAAGTCAGGATATCCCCACCACACTCGGTCATTTGGCTTTTGAAAAGGGAAAATTAGTTGAAGAAAATGAGCCATACATCCAATCGCGAAATCCAAAAGTAGATCAGAGCAATAGCAGTATTTTCTTCAATGATAAATACTTCATGAAGATTTACCGCAAGCTATTTTTGGAAACCAATCCAGAAGTAGACATGCTTCGTTTCCTTACAGAAACGGGCGAATACAAGAACATTCCGAGTTATGCTGGAAGTTTGGTTTGGTCGAGAAAGAAAACACCACCTGTCACCTTTGCGCTGATGATGAGCAAGGTGGATGCGCAGAAAGACAACTGGGTGAGCACGGGAGATGAACTCAATGACTTCTTGAAAGCCTTTATTCACGGCGATTTCTCTATACATGAATTTGTATTTGACAACGTAGAGCTACTAGCGCGACGCACCGCAGAAATGCACTTGGCTCTTTTTACCGAAACAAAAAATAAAGCCTTCGCAAGAGAAAAGTTTACTCCAGAATACAGAGAGTGGCTCTACAAGCATTTGAAAGAATTGCTAGATGGTCGTTTGAAAATGATAGAGCAACACCGCGACAAGCTAGATGAAGAAGCATTGCGCATGGCAGATAAGCTTAAGCGCAAACAAAAGCTAGTCATGCATTTTTTTGAACAAGTAAAAACAAAACCGCTCAAATCGCTGCGCACGCGCATTCATGGAGATTATCACCTTGGACAAATTCTTTTTCATAATAGAGATTATATCATCATCGATTTTGAAGGCGAACCCGAGAGCAGCATTGCTGAAAGAAAGATCAAACACTCCCCGATGAAAGATGTAGCGGGCATTGTACGATCCTTCCACTACGCGGTAAGTGCAAAGCTTTTTTTCAGTAATGAAACAAAGAATGCGGATGAGAAAAGATTGCAGAAAGCAACCGACCGTTGGTACTATTTGATCAGCGACACCTTCTGGGAAACCTATTACAAGACCATCGGAAAAGACAATAAATTGTACGCAAGCAAAGCAGAAATTAACTTCCTCTTCTTGCTGCATCTACTTGAAAAAGCCATTTATGAAATTGGCTATGAACTAAACGGAAGACCCGACTGGCTTAAGATTCCATTGAAGGGAATCGAACAAGTGATCAACGAATTAGAAAAATACGAGGGCTAAAAAAGCATCACCATGGCAAAAAAAGTAGAAGCTCCTAAAGTCATTGCACATTCACTTTTCAGTGATTTTGACATTGAATTATTCAAGGCTGGAAAGCATTACAGACTTTACAATCATTTTGGTGCGCATGTCATTTCTGTCAAAAGAAAAAAAGGCACTTACTTTTCCGTGTGGGCACCGAATGCTCATTCGGTTTCTGTCATTGGTAATTTCAATTTTTGGAACAAAGAAGAACACCCTCTCTTCCCACGTTGGGATAGTAGTGGTATATGGGAAGGTTTTATTCCCGGCATTACAGAAGGTGAACTCTATAAATATTGCATCAAAGCACCCGATGGTCGCTATTTGGAGAAGGCCGATCCCTTTGCACACTATGCAGAGCTTCGTCCTAAAACGAGTAGCATTTCTTGGTCGTTAGATTATAAATGGAAGGATGCGAAATGGATGAAGAATCGTCATCAAGCGAATAGCTTGAATGCCCCTTTCAGTGTTTATGAAGTACATCTTTCATCCTGGAGAAGATCACCAGACCATCCAGAAGCCTATTTATCTTATGATGATATAGCGAGAGATTTGGTGCCATATGTTCAAGATCTTGGATTTACGCACGTAGAATTTATGCCCGTCATGGAACATCCTTTTGATGGATCGTGGGGATATCAATTGACCGGCTACTTCGCCCCTACCGCGCGTTTTGGTGATCCACAAGGATTCATGCGACTTGTGGATGCATTACACCAAGCAGGCATTGGAGTAATTCTCGATTGGGTTCCCGCTCACTTCCCGGGTGATGCACATGGATTGTTCGAATTCGATGGAACACATCTTTACGAGCACGCAGATCCACGCAAAGGATTTCACCCTGATTGGAAGAGCTATATCTTCAACCTCGGTCGTACAGAAGTGCGTAGCATTATGATCAGTAATGCGATCTTCTGGTTGGATCAATACCATATCGACGGACTGCGTGTTGACGCCGTGGCGAGCATGCTTTACCTCGACTATTCTCGCAAAGAAGGCGAATGGGTACCGAATGAATTCGGCGGCCGCGAGCATTTAGAGAACGTTTCGTTTTTAAAAGAAATGAATGAAGCTGTATATGGCAACTTTCCTGATGTCCAAACCATCGCCGAAGAAAGCACCTCCTGGCCGGGAGTATCGCGTCCCACTTTTGCCGGAGGTTTAGGTTTTGGAATGAAATGGATGATGGGTTGGATGAATGATAGCTTGCGCTATTTCGAACGCGATCCTTATTACCGTCAATTCCACCAAAATGAATTGACCTTCTCTTTGGTTTATGCCTTCACCGAAAATTTCATGTTGCCGCTTTCACACGATGAAGTAGTGCATGGAAAAAAATCAATGATTTATAAAATGCCCGGTGATGATTGGCAGCGCTTCGCCAATCTGCGTTTGCTCTATACGTGGATGTTTACACACCCCGGCACCAAATTGCTCTTCCAAGGATGTGAATTTGCGCAAACATCCGAATGGAATCACGAGAAGAGTTTGGACTGGCATCTATTGGATTTCGCGCCACATAAGGGAATACAGCATATCATTCGCAAGTTGAATGAATTGTATAAAACCTATCCAGCGTTGCATGCGAAGAATTTCGAAGGAACAGGATTTGAGTGGATTGATAATTCCGATCATGCGAATAGCGTAATTATTTACTGCCGCAAGGGAAATCAGCCTAACGAGCGAATGGTCATTGCCATGAATCTTACTCCAGTGCCACGCCAAGATTATCGCATCGGTTTGCCGCATAATGGAGATTGGAAAGAAGTGCTCAACTCCGATGATCTTGCCTTCGGCGGAACTGGTCAGTTTAGTGCCAACATAAATGCAGAAGAATTACCATGGCAAAGTCAGCCGTACTCCGCATTGGTAAATCTTCCGCCTTTGGGAGCGATAGTTATTGTATAAAATACAAAAACCTCTATTTCACCGCAAAGACGCAGAGTTTCGCAAAGTTTCGCAAAGAGGTTTGTTTTATTAGAATATCGTATGTTATTCATGTGGTAAACAGATTTTTTTTATTCAAGAAGAGTTCATGAGTTTTGCATTCTAAATTGAAAGACTCATGACTGAAAATGAAATTGCCACAGTAATAGTTCAAAGCTGCTATAATGTCCATAAAATCCTTGGGCCTGGGTTGCTCGAAAGCACTTATAAGGATTGTCTACATTATGAATTAGACCAAAGGGGATTGCTTGTCGAGAATGAAAAATCACTACCCCTAGTTTATAAAGGTGAAAAGTTAGAGAGTGGCTACAGAGTAGATCTGTTGGTGGAAAAGAAAGTAATAGTAGAGCTGAAGGCTGTTGAAACTCTTAACCCGATCTATTTTGCTCAGCTTCTTACATATTTAAAATTAAGTAA
>JAIXWP010000016.1 GCA_027491215.1 Flavobacteriales bacterium
GCGCCTGCGGTAAGAGAGATAGGCGAACAGGGATTGTCATTTGTTGGAGGTAATAAAACAGATGAATTTCCAAGTTCCCATGATGTTCTAGTAGCTAAAATATCCGCAGAGAAACTGCAAAAAAAAGTCAGCAGAACTAGAGTTCTAGCCGCATCCAGTACGATATGTCGCACTGATGTACTCAAGGAAATAACGAGAGATTAATACCAATAAAAGTGGGAGTGACTTTTTGGCTCATTTATAAGGCTAGAAATTGGCTAAGGTTCTTTGTCAGCCTTAATATTCACTAAGGCTTAGCTAAGATACTAATTTTAACACCTCTAAACAAAAACATCAACGCCTTGAAGAGAATTCGTGTGCTAATCGAGAAAATCAAGGACTCAAGATTCCGCTATCTTCGCGCAATATGTCGTCTTCTCTACAATTAAACACAAGCTACAAGCAGATTTTAGCGCTAGCACTACCCATCAGCGCCTCGTTGTTTGTGCCCCAAATAAACTTCATAACTAATCTGATTTTCTTAGGGGGACTAGGTGAGCAAGTGCTAGCAATTGCTGGGATTACTGGTGTCTATTATCTCATCTTTTCTGTTATAGGACATGGGTTGAATAGCGGGCTTCAGGCCCTCATTTCGCGACGAGCAGGAGAAAACAATCCTAAGGCTATTGGCTTCTTGTTTCAACAAGGTATTCTCATAGCGCTTACTATCAGCGCAATAGCAATTTTTTTCACCGGTTTAATTGCTCCACTCATTTTTAAGGCAGTCATCAGTGATCCCGAACGATTAGAAATGACGGTCAACTTTCTTTCCGTAAGAATTTGGGGTCTACCCTTCCTTCTGCTATACCAATTACGAAACGCCCTACTTGTCGGTATTAATCAAAGCAAATTTCTTGTTATTGGAACAGCTGTCGAAACTTTCCTCAACATCTTCTTTGACTATGGATTAATCTATGGAAAATATGGACTGCCAGAGCTTGGCTATATGGGCGCGGCGTATGCTAGCATCATTGCAGAATTTGGCGGACTAGCTGTTGTTATAGGGCTTTTGAGATTACCTTCTGTAAAAAAACAGGTTTCTATTTCCCTCACTTTCATTCCAGATTGGAAATTGATTTGGCAAATACTTCAGGTTTCATTTCCTCTCATTTTGCAATTTCTAATTAGCGTAGTTGCGTGGGAATATTTCTATTTATCCATTGAGCAATATGGTTCGCGTGAATTGGCAATCAGTTCGCTAATGCGCACAGTATTTGGATTTTTCGGGTGCTTCACATGGGCCTTTGCAAGTGCAACTACCGCTATGGTAAGCAATGTAATGGGTCAAGGAAAAATGGAAGAGGTTATTCCCGTGACAAAAAAAATAGTAAGGCTCAGCATGCTTTTTTCATTGGTCATGTTTTCATTACTCAATATTTTTCCTAAAAGTTTCTTCGCGCTTTTCGGCCAAGGGGATCTCTTTGTAGCAGATGCAATGCCCGTCATTCGGGTGGTTTCAAGTGCACTTATCATCATGAGCTTCAGTTGTATATGGGTAAATGCGGTAGTGGGGACCGGCAATACAAGAATCACTCTAATCGGTGAGCTTATAGCTATCGTTCTTTATTGCTTGTATGTTTATGTAGCACTTAACAAAATGCACGTTTCAATTACCATTGGTTGGATGAGCGAATGGGTCTATTGGCTATCACTTCTAGCTATCAGTTGGTATTATATGACTTTTGGAAAATGGCGTTTGAAGACAATCTGAGACGCTTTTTCGTAAGATTAATTTAACACATATGTCACATTAACCAAACAAACATTTTGGTTTGTTAATTTAATTTTGTGACCGTGCTCATTTTATTGGATAATTCTCACGGCGTACAAAGCACTTTGATTTTCTTAAGTAACCATCATTTTAACTTCAAACAACTTTTGCAGTTTATCGCAAAAATGTTTCCATCTTCTAATGGAGGCAAATACGGACTCTATGACTTCGCAAGAATTCAAGCACAATTAAACTTATAATAATAAATCGACTTCTTAATACTCCCTTAACATGGCTTCAAGACCTTCGCGACGCGCCAAAGCAGAAAAAAAAACAACCAATAAAATGGGATTTAGTAAAATCTTCTCTTTCCTCGTTCCAAAGAACGGACTCTTCTTCGACCTTTTCGCAGAGGATACAGAAAACCTCGTAGAACAAGCTCGTGAGTTCAATAAACTTTTCACGACAGCAGACAAGGCGGAGCAGTTAACGATTATTCGCAAGGTAAAAGAGTTAGAAAATGTAGGAGATGAGATAACCCACCGAATTTTCTTAGAGCTTTCCAGCAACTTCATCACTCCTTTCGATAGAGAAGATATTCACGAATTAGCTACTTGCATCGACGATATTGCCGACTATATTCAAGGTACTGCTTCTCGTATTGAGTTGTACAATGTAGAAGAGTTTTCGAAAACAATGGAGCTTCTAAGCGAAGTCCTTCTAAAGCAAGTCATTGAGGTAGATGCTGCTGTAAAAGATATGCGCAATATGCGCAACGCAGGCCGTGTGCGCGAGGCAATTGTTCGTATCAATTCTTTAGAAAATCACGCAGATGATTTGTTCGACGAAGCAATCGCTCGTTTATTTGCTGATGAAGTGCCAGCTTTGGAATTAATTAAAACGAAAGAAGTTCTTTCAAACCTTGAAACAGCAACCGATAAATGCGAAGATGTGGCCAACGTGTTGGAGTCTATCCTCGTGAAAAACTCATAACTCCGCATTTCTATGGAATATTCTACTTTTCTAATCGTCATCATTGCGCTTGCATTGATTTTCGATTTCATCAATGGTTTCCATGATGCGGCCAACTCAATTGCTACTGTTGTTTCAACGAAAGTCCTTTCGCCATTTCAAGCAGTTGTTTGGGCAGCGTTTTTCAATTTCATAGCGTTCTTTATCTTCAAGGATCATAGTGTAGCAAACACCATTGCAAAGACGGTACACGATCAATTTACGTCACCGGATATGCATCCTCTTCCAATGATTTTTGCGGGTCTTCTCTCTGCAATTGCTTGGAATCTGATCACTTGGTGGTACGGGATTCCCTCAAGCTCTTCTCACACGTTGATCGGTGGATTTGCGGGAGCATTTCTTGCTGCATTCGGTTGGGAAGCCGTACGTGGAGGTGTTGTTGCAGCTACTGCCATCTTCATTTTCGTCGCTCCTGTTGCTGGTATGATCATGGCATACTTAATTTCAATCTGGTTCCTCAACTCTTTCAGAAAAGGACCTTGGATGAAAATAGTTTCTGCAGCAATTATTATCTCAGTATCGCTTGCTGTTTGGAATTCTTTGGAGTTTCAAAAAGACTTCAACGGAGCACATTCTTACACTGTAAAATTTGCAGAACGAGTTGATGGTGACGCCCTTAAAAAAAGCCTCACTTTTAAAAATGCAGAGCTAAAAGAATATTCTCCTTCAGTAAAAGCAGGTCTTGATAGTGTAGGTACAGAAGACAAGACAGGCACCATTTACACGATTCGCACGGACTTTATGAAAGATGCGAAAGAAGCAAATGTGAGTGCTGCTTTGACTGATTCTGTGAATAAATATTTAGGCAAAAAAATAGACGTTGCCTATACCATTATTGAGAGCCACAAAATCACCGAAGCTTCTCCTGAAAAAGAGAGATTTGACATGAGCAATCTCAATTCAGATTTCGAAAGCTATTGGTTGAAAGTGATGTTCCACGGTCACAATTTCAAATGGATCCTTCTTGGTTTCATTGTGGTGGTCATCGGCATCTTCACCTTGTTCCTAAGTTCATTGAGCGCAACAAGTGCAAACCATTGGTTCAAGCGCTTCCAGTTGTTCTCTTCAGCTGCATTCTCCATCGGTCATGGCGGTAACGACGCACAGAAAGTAATGGGTATTATCAGTGTTGCCTTGATTGCGAATGGCAACATCACGAGCATGAAAGAAATGCCTAACTGGGTACCGCTTGCATGCTATGCCGCAATAGCCATCGGAACAATGTCTGGTGGATGGAAAATTGTAAAAACAATGGGTGCTAAAATCACCAAGGTGACTCCTTTCGAAGGTGTTGCTGCGGAGACTGCCGGTGCTGTTACCCTTTTCTTCACTGAAGGAATGAAATTCCCTTGGAAAATTGGCGGTGAAGTAATTAAAGGTATACCCGTTTCTACAACGCACACTATCACTGGATCTATCATCGGTGTGGGTGTGACAAAAAGAATTAGTGCTGTAAAATGGGGTGTGACAGGAAAGCTGCTTATCGCTTGGGTTATCACGATTCCAATCAGTGCATTAATGGGCGCATTATTCTATTGGATCTGCACCTGGTTCGGATTGTAAAATAGAGCTACAAATAAAATTGAATCCCGCAAAATGCGGGATTTTTTTGTCGCTAACTTTTGTATTATCGCAGAATGATTACCAAGGAACATCCTAAGAAACTTTTTCTACTCGACGCATACGCTTTAATCTTCCGCGCCTACTACGCTTTCATTCGCGCACCACGCATTAATTCGAAAGGACTCAACACCTCGGCAATGTTTGGCTTTACCAATACACTGTTGGACATTATCAATAATGAAAAGCCGTCGCACATCGCGGTTGTTTTTGATGCTCCTGAACAGACGCTTCGCGAAATTGATTACGAAGCATACAAAGCAAATCGCGATGAAACGCCAGAAGACATTAAATTGTCTGTGCCATGGATTATGCGCATTATCGAGGCATTTAATATTCCTATTCTCATGGCACCAGGCTATGAAGCCGATGACGTAGTAGGAACACTTGCAAAACTCGCGGAGAAAGAAGGTTTTCTTACTTACATGATGACCAGCGACAAAGATTATGGTCAACTTGTAAGTGATAATATTTTCATTTTCAAACCTGGCTACCAAGGTGGAAAGGCCGAGGTACTGGGAATTCCAGAGGTTCTTGCAAAGTTCGATATCGAGCGCGTGGATCAAGTCATCGACCTACTAGGAATGATGGGTGATGCAGTAGATAACATTCCTGGTATTCCAGGCGTTGGAGAAAAAACAGCGGTCAAGCTGTTAAAGCAATTCGGTTCATTGGAAGGTTTGTTAGAAAACACCGACCAATTGAAAGGAAAGCAAAAAGAAAACGTAGAGAACTTTAAGGACCAAGCTATTTTATCCAAAAAATTAGCAACGATTTTACTTGATGCTCCAACGCCTCTCGACGAAGAATCACTGCGTTTAACGGAAGTAAACAAAGATGAAATCAAGGAAATATTCGAAGAACTAGAATTCCGTCAGCTCGCGAAAAGAATACTTGGCGAAGAGCCCGGGGCTAAGAGCGGTGAGGCGAAACAAGGCTCTCTGTTTGGTGATGAAGACGTGGAAGCTGCGCCATCTCCAGAGGTGCCAGACAACTTAAAAACGATCGCCGATGTTGCCCATGAATACATTCTCATTGAAACAGCACAACAACAAGACGAACTCATTTCTCTTTTGAAAAAGAGTGAGTCGTTTTGCTTTGATACTGAGACGAGCGACATCGAGCCGATCAATGCGTTTTTAGTTGGAATGTCATTCAGTGTAGAACCACATAAAGCATACTACGTTCCTGTGGTGAGAGATGAGGAAGAAGCTAAAAAAACACTTGCAGCATTCGCTCCCATTTTTGAAGATGAGTCAAAAGAACTCATTGGTCAAAATGTGAAGTTTGATTATAAAATGCTTGTGAAATACGGTGTTTCGGTGAAGAATAAAATATTCGACACCATGGTAGCGCACTATTTAATTCATCCCGATGGCAAGCACGGAATGGATGTACTCAGCGCTCAGTATCTCGGCTATCAGCCAGTTTCCATTGAAACTTTGATAGGTAAAAAAGGAAAAGATCAAGGCTCAATGGCAGATCTATCTCCTGCTGAGATTAAAGACTATGCAGCCGAAGACGCAGACATTACATTACAACTAAAAGAGAAGTTTTCACCAGAGCTAGACAAAGGAGAATTGCGCAAACTATTCAATGAGGTTGAAGTTCCGCTTATCACTGTGCTTGCGGAAATGGAAACAGAGGGTGTGCGAATCGATGAAGCTTTTTTAAATCATTATTCTGAAGAATTACAAAAAGAAATCATCACAGTTGAGCGAGAGATTCATGAGATTGCTGGTGAGCAATTCAATGTGGACTCCCCCAAACAACTAGGCGTTATCCTCTTCGAAAAGCTTGCAATAACGGATCAAGTTAAAAAGACCAAAACGGGTCAATATGCCACAGGAGAGGAGATTCTAAGCAAGTTTGTACATGATCATCCTATCGTTGGAAAAGTGCTAGACTATCGTGAGTTGCGTAAGTTAAAATCGACTTATGTTGATGCATTGCCGACGCTAGTAAACCCCCATACTGGACGTCTGCACACCAGTTATATGCAGACCATTGCGGCTACCGGTCGTCTGAGCAGTAACAACCCTAATCTTCAGAATATTCCTATTCGCACATCTCGTGGAAAAGAAATTCGAAAAGCGTTCATACCGAGAAACGAAGAATATACTATTCTTTCTGCCGATTATTCGCAAGTAGAATTGCGCATTATCGCCGCACTGAGCAATGACGAAGCAATGTGCGAGGCGTTCGTGCAGGGTGCAGATATTCACGCCGCAACGGCCTCCAAAGTATTCGGGGTGCCTATCGAAGAAGTAGACAAGTCGATGAGAAGTAAAGCAAAGGCAGTAAACTTTGGAATTATCTACGGACAAGGAGCTTTTGGTCTTGCTCAAAACTTGGGTATTCCAAGAGGAGAGGCAAAAGAAATCATTGACTCCTATTTCAAGCAGTTCTCTAGATTGAAAAGCTACCAAAGCGAAACCATAGAGTCCGCGAGAAAAAAGGGGTATGTAGAAACGATCTTAGGTAGAAGAAGATATCTAGCAGATATTAATAGTGCCAATGCTGTGGTAAGAGGCTTTGCTGAACGAAATGCGATTAACGCTCCAATTCAAGGATCCGCAGCAGATATTATTAAATTGGCGATGATTGGAATACAGCAAGATTTGAAAAAGCATAATCTTCTCTCAAAAATGATCATGCAAGTGCATGATGAACTTGTTTTTGACGTACACTTGAGCGAGTTAGATATTATAAAGCCAATAATAAAGGAACGAATGATGGGCGCTGTGAAGATGAGAGTTCCATTAGAAATAGACATGAACCATGGGGCAAATTGGCTTCAGGCTCATTAATAGTTTGTTAGAGCATTCAAAATAGCGTTTTGTGATCTTTCTTTAATAAACATCATAATTTTTATAACTATTTTGAAACTGCTCCCGTAGAAACAAGAGATTTAGAAAATTACAACTCGTTCTCAGTTTGTTACTGATACGTATTTATGACCACCCAAAATAAACTAATTATGCAGAAACTGAAATGGATAAAGCCTGCGGCTGTAGCCATTGGCTTTTGTGCGGTTTTGACAGCCTGTGATTCAGGTAGCTCAAACACCAACTTGCCACCCACTCAACCAAATGTAGACTCTCTCGAGCTCGCGAAAATGGAGGAACTTCAAAAGATTTTCTTCTCAATTCCAGCCCCGATGGAAATGGCTTCTTTGATTAAGGAGAAAGGTTACAAGTACAATGTCGCTATGCTCAATAGCACAGACAATGTATCAAAATACACTAGCGAAGTAAAGAAAGCGGTAAACCTAGGAATCTATGGTGCCGATTTGAGCTATGCTAGCATGTTTGATCAAAAGCAAGAAAGCATCATCTATTTAGCAGCTGCCCAAAAGCTAGCTGGCCAATTGGGTGTTGATGGAGCTCTACAAAATGACATCATCGAGCGTTTGAACGCTAGTCAAGATAGTCGCGATTCTCTTATGAAAATCGTTTCTGAAGCTTACACAGACCTCAATGGTTACCTCAAAGAAAACAACCGTACAGAAATTTCTGCACTCGTTATTGCGGGTGGTTGGTTAGAAGCGTTGCACCTAACGGGACAATACTCTGATAAGGGTGATGCACAAATCAAGACACGTATCGCTGAGCAAAAATTATCACTTGATAATTTGATCAAGTACTTTGATCGCTTCGGTGAAAAAGAAAGCTTAAAGGAAATGAAGGCTGATCTAGTATCTCTTCAAGTACTTTACGCAGAAGTACAATCCACTAGCGGAAAGACTCAAGCTACAAAAGGTTCGGATGGTACTTTCACTATCGGAAACTCTTCAAGCACTTCTATTAGTGATGAAACTTTAAAGAAAATTGTAACCTTGGTCGGTCAAATCCGTTCGAAGTACATCGCGTAACCACCCAACACAAAAAAGTATGAAACTAGTTCGATTCATAATCCCTCTCTTGCTTCTCCTACCAGGTTTAGCAGACGCACAATGTCGCGCGTTCACTAAGAACAAGTGCCTTCCTCTTCTCGACGGATACGTACAAAACGACAATTACAATTCAGCAGTTCTTGTTCCTGGAGACGAAGCAGAGCTTCTTCTGACGTTCTACTCAGGAAAAGAATACCGCATCGTAGTTGGTTCACACCCTGTTCTAGGTGATGTAGAATTCGAAATCGTTGACACCAACGATGAAATGATCTACAGCAGCAAGACTTCTGACAACAAATCACTGTTCGACTTTAAGATGTCGAATACACAACAACTGATTGTAAAGGTGCGCGTTCCGAAACAAGAATCCGCTATCCAACATGAAGGCTGTGTAACAGTACTCGTTGGTTCTAAAGAAAAATAATATTTTCTCATATACTTGAAAAACCCCGCTATCGCGGGGTTTTTTCATTTTTTACAAATCATCTTCAACCTCTTATCACAACTCTACATCGTATCTTTGCAACATGGATGAAATAGTAAATAAGGTAGCGAAAAGCGGATTGGTTACTATCAATCTTGAAGAGTTCTACCCTGAGGTAAAACGAATGAACTTTGATTTGAAAGATCTGCTCTGGCAAGGACTTGCACTGAAGGAAAAAGATTTTCGCACCTTCCTAAAAGAACACGATTGGTCGGTCTATAAGGACGCATATGTTGCTGTGTATTGCAGCGCTGACGCCATCATCCCTCACTGGGCGTTCATGCTCGTGAGCTCCTGTCTTATTGGATTTGCAAAACGCATCCATATCGGAAGTCCATCAGAGATGGAGTCTGCAATTTTCAGAGATATAATTTTTTCTTTAGATAAAAACCAATACGCAGATCAGCGTTTGGTGATTAAAGGTTGTGCTGACAAAGAAGTGCCCTCATCGGCTTATGCAGATTTAGTCACGTATTTACAACCAGTGGCAAAGTCCATCATGTTTGGTGAACCTTGCTCTACTGTACCTGTCTTTAAAAAGTCTTAGAAATTTGTTGCGATAGAACGACCACCTCTCATAGATTCGGTCATCTCTAGTGCTGTAGCCACGATTGCATCTGCATCGTATCCGCACTCTGCATACAATTCATCTTGCGTTCCGTGCTCGATGTATCGGTCTGGAATGCCTAGACGCTTAACAGAAGCTTGATAGCCATTATCAGCCATAAACTCCAATACAGCGCTACCCATTCCGCCTTGAATACAACCGTCTTCAACGGTAATCACATGTTTGAATTTGCTGAACACCTCGTGCAGAAGCGTTTCATCGACCGGCTTTGCAAAACGCATGTCGTATAATGCAGCGCTAACACCTTGTTCTTCTAATCTTTCACATGCGGTAAGCGCATTGTTTCCGATTGGACCGATGGTTAGAACAGCTACATCTTCACCTGAACGTACCTTGCGGCCCGTTCCTACTTTCATTAATTTCATTGGTGTTTTCCAGTCTACCATCACCCCGTTTCCGCGAGGATAGCGAATTGAAAACACACCGTAATTCTCATACTGTGCTGTGTACATCATGTTGCGCAATTCCGCCTCATTCATCGGGCTTGCCACAATCATGTTTGGGATACAACGCATATAAGCAATATCATATGCACCGTGGTGTGTAGGACCATCTGCTCCTACCAATCCTCCTCTGTCGAGGCACAATACTACGTGCAACTTTTGTATGGCCACGTCATGAACGACTTGGTCAAACGCACGTTGCATAAAGCTTGAATAAATATTACAGAACGGAACCATGCCCTGAGTAGCCATACCCGCGCTGAACGTCACGGCGTGCTGCTCAGCAATACCCACGTCAAACGCACGATTTGGCATTGCTTCCATCATAAATTTCAATGAACAACCTGATGGCATTGCAGGTGTAACACCAACAATTTTATCATTTTTCTCAGCCAGCTCGATAATCGTGTGGCCAAATACATCTTGATAAAGAGGAGGTTGAGGACTCTTAGGAACAATTTTTACAATTTCACCAGTTTCTTTATTGAAGATACCGGGAGCGTGCCACTTCGTAGGAGAACCCTTTTCAGCTGGCTCGTATCCTTTACCTTTCATAGTCACGCAGTGCAAGATTTTTGGACCAGGGATATCCTTAAGATCCTTCAATACTTTCACCATATAATCTACATCGTGACCATCAATTGGTCCGAAATAGCGCCAATTAAGGGATTCGAAGAAATTGCTTTCTTTAATCAATGAGCCCTTCAACGACTCAGAAATCTTATGTGCTATCGCTTGAGCATTTGGACCAAACTTGGAAATTTTTCCAAGAAGATTCCAAACCTCGTCTTTTACTTTATTGTACGTGTGACTGGTGGTGATGTCTGTAAGATACTCCTTCAAAGCACCTACATTGGGATCGATACTCATGCAGTTGTCGTTTAGAACAACAAGTACATTTGCATCCTCTGCGCCACCGTGGTTGAGACCTTCAAACGCTAAACCCGCAGTCATAGCGCCGTCGCCAATAACGGCAACCACATGTCTGTCTTTTTCACCCTTGATTTTGCTTGCTACTGCCATACCTAGCGCAGCAGAGATAGAAGTAGAGCTGTGCCCTACACCGAAAGTATCATATTCACTTTCGGATCTTTTTGGGAAGCCGCTAATACCACCGTATTTGCGATTAGTATGAAAAACATCTTTACGTCCAGTAAGAATTTTATGACCGTATGCTTGGTGTCCAACATCCCAAACGAGCTGGTCGTAAGGAGTTTCGTAAACATAGTGAAGTGCTGTCGTGAGTTCAACTACACCGAGGCTTGCACCAAAGTGTCCGCCTTTTTCAGATACGATATCTACAATGTATTGACGAAGCTCCTGACATAACTGTGGAAGCTCCTCTTCTTTGATTTGCACGCGCAAATCAGAGGGATTATTGATTTTGGCTAGTAGTGGCCCGGGGACGTAGTTACTCATTTCTATCCTGTTTCGCTTTGTCATTAAAAGCGTAAATTCAAAC
The DNA here is from genome assembly GCA_027491215.1 of Flavobacteriales bacterium. Lineage (GTDB taxonomy): Bacteria > Bacteroidota > Bacteroidia > Flavobacteriales_D > Sanyastnellaceae > JAIXWP01. Next base: position 11,315 of record JAIXWP010000016.1, read on the forward strand.
AATAAAGAACGCTCAAAGTTCGCGGAAAACGAGGCCGAAACGTAGAAAAGACGAAAAAATTTGCGGTCTTAGATAATTGTACCCTCTTTACGCGCTTGCTCAGAAAACTTCTTTTGCATGCGAAGCCAGATGTACAAACCGATGAAACCACCGAGAATGCATATCCAGTTAAACCAATGCGTCATCGGCTCAAGGATGTACTTGAATGACCATTGGAGAGCTTCGACGATAGGGTTAAGTATGCTTTGTAGATTCATGGTTCGTAAAATTGTGGTGCAAATTTAAAAAATGCTGGCAAAGATTGTACTTTCTACCATCATTTTTGTGCCCGCAATGATACTCAAACAATTTTCATCTCGACAACCCCTCCTGTTAATTTTAGTACCCATCATGGTGTTAGGAATTCTCGTTCCCTTGTACCACTTGGGTTTCATGAGGTTTTCTAGTGTCGATTATCCCGTCGGACAATGGTCACAATGGCTCATTTCCATTCCTTGGGTGGGAGTGTCGATTTTAAGTTTTCTGATCATTTCAGGTGCGCTGTTGAGCAACTTACTTTTCAACAAGCACGAATTCAACCCCACCCCGACCTATGTGCCTGCCCTTGTATATTCCATTATTGCCACCACTTTAAGTCTTATCTCGGCTAATATCCCTTTACTCCTCGCGCTTTTGTCGATTTTGGTTGGGATCAACTACGTTTTGGATGTTTTCCGGAATTCAAAGGCATTGGCGCCTTATTTCACTGCGGGATTCTTTTTTGGTGTCGCTGCTTTCTGTTACCCTCCATTCATTGCGCTAATTATAGGTTTTTGGATTTGCGTAATCAACACGCGTATTTTCAGCTGGAGAGAGTTTCTTCTTCCATTATTAGCGTTCGTCACGCCTTTCTTGTATTGGTGGGCATGGAAATATTGGTTCGACCAACTCGATTCGCTTATCCTCTTCAAAAAACTCATTACTTACAATCCGACCGATGGTCCCGATTGGACAGACAATTACACCAAGTCGTTTGGCATCATCATCGCAATTACGTTTGTACTAGCGCTGCGCAGTTTCGTTTTTCTTTCGGATAGAAGCTCTAATAAAGCGCGCGGTATCAAACGCAATTTCTTTATTCTTTCACTAGCGATAATGGCTTCTGCAGCGATTTCCATCACGTTTGCAAATGAATATGCGCCCGAAGTAATTCTTATACCCATCACCTTTGTGGCGGGCAACTGGTTCACAAATTATAGATACAGTCTGATTGCTCCTTTTGCGTTCTACGCGCTGTTGATCTCATCAGCACTCTTTGTGCTTCATGCTTACCGACTGTTCTAAAAAAGTGTTGGCGATTGCCGTGTGAGGCTTTACATTTGCACGCATAAATTTTCCTTTTATGAAATTCGGAGTCGTTGTATTTCCAGGTAGCAATTGCGATGCAGATCTTATCTACACGCTAAGCGAAATTCTTCATCAAGATGTTGTAAAACTCTGGCACAAAGACACCGATCTTCAAGGGGTTGATTTCGTATTCCTTCCTGGAGGTTTTTCTTATGGCGACTATCTTAGAAGTGGCGCCATTGCTCGCTTCTCTCCAATCATGGACGAGGTAGTAAAACACGCGAATCGCGGAGGATATGTAATGGGTATTTGCAACGGGTTCCAAATTTTATGTGAATCTAAACTACTCCCTGGAGCTCTTCTGCACAACGATTCACGCAAGTTCATTTGCAAGAATGTAAACTTGAAAGCTGTTTCTAAAAGCACTATTGTAACCAACAATCTCGATAGAGGTAAAATCTACAAAGTGCCGATTGCACATGGAGAAGGTAAGTTCTACGGATCTGCTGATTTGATCAAGTCACTTAACGATAATGACCAGGTTCTTTTCCGTTATTGCGATGATGAAGGCTTCATTACTGAGGAATCAAATCCTAACGGTGCACTTGCAAACATTGCTGGTATTACCAATGAAAAGAAAAACGTATTCGGAATGATGCCTCACCCTGAGCGTTGCGCAGATTTCGAACTCGGCAATACCGATGGAAGAGAAATCTTCGAGTCGATCCTTTCAGTGATGGTAAAATAAGCTTAGTAAACAGGCTCCACAGTAAATCCTGCTTTTCTCAATAAACTAATTATACCTTGGTCTCCGCCTAGGTGACCAGCGCCTACAGCAAAAAAAGTTTGCTCTATTTTCGTTTGCTCGGTAATGCGTGAAATCCAAGTTTTGTTTCTTTTAATCAAAAGATCTTCCTCATATTTTCCCCATCCCTCTTCCGTATTTTCAAACATTGACGCCATTCCCATCACGTCTTTTGTTCGGTAAAGAGCGAGCATATCCATCAGTTCTCTTTTCGCTTCACCAGCTTCCAAGAGGTAGGTACGCAACATCTCTGCTTGCTCCATCAATGGAATAGCATCAAAGGCCGCCATTTGCTCTTCAACAGACTCAAGCCCCTTCACGGGTGTACCGTTCTTCTTCGCCAGATTAGCTAAATTCATTTCAGGACTCCCCACGTTACAACCTAAAAGACTGGGATAGATCGCAGACACGAGCAGTGCTGGCTTCATTTTTTCCAACATCATCATTGGCATCGAGGTCATCGCCTGGAGCGAGTCATGAATGATCCGATAAATGCTGTCTGTGTATAGATCTTCCAGCGTTTTCCCATCCTTCATCAAACTTCCGCTAAATGCTTTCATCATCACTTTTTGATCCGTCATATCCAACTCTAAAAAAAGTGTTCTGCTTCCTTGTAAAGCAGCGGTAATGGTAGAGTCAAAGACAAGATCCTCCGGGCACAGTAGATGAAACGTACCGTAGAGATGCGAAGGCGTTTCAAGACTATTCCCCGAAATTTTCCAAAGCAACGCTTTTTCGGTTGGGGCTTGTGAGAAACATAAGACAGAAAGGCAAATGAACACGAGTCCTATAACAGTTGTTTTCATAGCACTAATATATTCATCATGCTACTACAACGATTATCATATATCCTAATTTCTGCACTTACGTTCATAGGATGTAGTTCCAACCAACCTCTTGAAACCGTTGATAGCGTGGACTTACAGCGCTATCAAGGAACGTGGTATGAGATCGCTTCTTTTCCCCAAAGATTTCAAAAAGGATGTCATTGCACCTCTGCGACATACACTGCAACACAAGAAGATTTTGTAGTCGTTGAAAATAGATGTCGCAAAGACAGCATCAATGGCGAAGAATCATACATCAAGGGAAAAGCATATATCGTCGAAAACTCCAATAATGCCAAACTAGAAGTAGAATTCTTCTGGCCATTTAAGGGCGATTATTGGATCATTGATTTGGATAAAGATTATCAATATGCCGTAGTGGGTCATCCCAATCGTGAATACCTCTGGATTCTAAGTCGCAAGCCACAAATGAGTGATTCATTATACACTGAAATCACAAAGAGAATTGCGGACAAGGGCTTCGACTTATCCATCCTTCAAAAGACAGTGCAAATAGCGCCTTGATCTTGTCGTTAAATCATTGATTCAAAAAGGCTATTAATGACTTGGCGCGTGTTATCTTTGCCGCGCTATGCAAAACAGTGACGATAAACTCAAAAAAGTAATTGCCCATTCGAAAGAATACGGCTTCGTTTTTCCTTCCAGTGAAATTTACGACGGACTTTCTGCGGCCTACGACTATGGCCAATATGGAGCTGAATTAAAAAATAATATCAAGAATTATTGGTGGACCGCGATGACGCGCATGCACCAAAACATTGTGGGTATTGATGCGTCTATTTTCATGCATCCTACCACTTGGAAAGCAAGCGGTCACGTAGATGCGTTCAACGACCCATTGATCGACAACAAAGACTCTAAAAAGCGCTACCGCGCTGACGTTTTGCTCGAAGACTACATCAAGAAAATCGAGCAAAAAATTGATAAAGAAATTGAAAAAGCAAAGAACAAATTCGGAGAGTCATTCAACGAAGAACAGTTCAGAGCAACCAATCCGAACGTACTTCGCAATCAAGAAAAAATTAATGCTGTTGAGGGCAAAATGAAAGCGGCGCTTGAATCAAGCGACCTCGAAGGCCTCAAGACATTGATTGAAGAATGCGAAATCGCAGATCCTGAAACAGGAAGCCGCAACTGGACAGAAGTTCGTCAATTCAACTTGATGTTCAAAACCGAGCTAGGCGCGGTGTCTGGGGACGCGGGCATCATTTACTTACGTCCTGAAACTGCTCAAGGAATTTTCGTAAACTTCCTCAATGTTCAGAAGAGCGGACGTATGAAACTTCCATTCGGTATTGCACAAATCGGTAAGGCGTTCCGAAACGAAATCATCGCTCGTCAGTTCATTTTCCGCATGCGTGAATTTGAACAAATGGAGATGCAATTCTTCGTGAAGCCGGGCACCGAAATGGAGTGGTACAACTACTGGAAAGACACGCGCATCAAGTGGCACAAGGCTTTGGGAATGGGTGAAGAGAATTATAAATTCCACGATCATCTCAAACTTGCACACTACGCAAACGCTGCATGTGATATCGAGTTCAATTTCCCGATGGGCTTTAAAGAGCTCGAAGGAATTCACTCACGCACTGATTTTGACTTGGGTGCGCATGAAAAACATAGCGGTAAAAAACTTCGCTATTTCGATCCAGAAACCAATGAAAGCTATGTGCCTTATGTAATTGAAACGTCTATCGGTTTGGATAGAATGTTCCTAGCAACACTTTCTGCGGCGTATGAAGAAGAGAAATTAGAAGACGGATCAGAACGCGTGGTATTGCGCATCCATCCTGCACTCGCTCCTGTGAAGTTAGCAGTTCTTCCTTTGGTAAAAAAAGATGGCCTTCCAGAAAAAGCACAAGAAATCGTTGATTCATTGAAGCTTGATTTCAACTTGCAGTATGATGATAAAGATGCCGTTGGACGTCGCTATCGTCGTCAAGATGCGATCGGCACACCTTATTGCATTACGATTGACTACGATACGATTCAAGATAACACCGTTACAATTCGTGATCGTGACACCATGCAGCAAGAGCGCGTGAGCATTGATAAATTACACAGCATTCTTTCGGAGAAAGTAAGCATGACGAAACTACTCCGCGGTTAATAGAAATTTTTTAAATCAATATAACATGCAAATCAGCCACGAAAAAGTAGCTGCGATTCACTACACATTGCGTGATAACAATGGAAAAGTACTGGATTCTAGCGAAGGAAAAGATCCATTGTATTACTTACACGGCTTCGGAAACTTGATCCCAGGAATGGAAGAAGGTTTGGAAGGCAAAGCAGTGGGAGACAAATTTGAAATCAAAGTGAGTCCAGAAAAAGGCTACGGAGTGCGCAATGACGCTGCTGTTCAAGCGGTGCCACGCGAGGCTTTCGGTGATGCTGTAGTAAACGTAGGAATGCAATTCCGCGCTGGAAACGAAAACGGACAGTACATTGTGACTGTTGTTGAAGTAGGCGAAGAAACAGTAACTGTAGATGGAAACCATCCATTGGCAGGCGTAGAACTTCACTTCAATGTTGAAGTAATGGAAGTGCGCGATGCAAGTGCTGACGAAATCGCACATGGTCACGTTCACGGACCACACGGACATAATCATTAATTTTTTTAGACAGACATCATATGGCTTATCAACTTGATTCTCGTAATTTTTCAGGAAAAAGAGTATTGATCAGAGTAGACTTTAACGTCCCTCTTGATGATCAATTCAACATCACCGATGACACGCGAATTCGTGCAGCGGCGAAGACTATTCAGAAGATTACGAATGATGGTGGAAAAGCCATATTGATGTCGCATCTAGGCCGTCCGAAGGGCGGTCCAGAAGATAAGTACTCACTTCGTCACATTTTAGCGGGTGTGTCGAAAGTCTTAGGCAAGCCGGTAAAATTTGCTGAGGATTGTGTGGGCGATACCGCAAAGGCGGTTGTAGACCAAATGAGCAACGGTGATGTTGTGCTCTTGGAAAATCTTCGTTTTTACAAAGAAGAAGAAAAAGGCGACGAGTTTTTTGCAGGTCAGCTTGCAGAGCTCGGAGATGTTTATGTAAATGATGCATTTGGAACAGCGCACAGAGCGCACGCTTCCACTGCAATCATTGCGCGATTTTTTCCGACCGAACGTTTGTTCGGTTATCTAATGGAAGATGAAGTTCAAAGCATCAATCGCGTTTTGAATAGCAATGCAAAACCAGTTACCGCAATCATTGGTGGCAGTAAGGTTTCAAGCAAAATTGCAATAATTGAAAACTTGATGAACACAGTCGACTACCTCATCATCGGAGGGGGTATGGCATTCACTTTTATCAAGGCGCAAAAAGGTCATGTTGGTAGCAGTCTTGTAGAAGATGATAAGCTCGACATGGCATTGGATTTAATTTCTAAAGCGAAAGAAAAAAACGTGCAGTTGCTCTTACCTAGCGACGCCGTAATCGCAGATAAATTCGCAGCCGATGCGAATACTGA